>JANNDD010000506.1:0-23235 GCA_031387365.1 Armatimonas sp.
TTACGTGCCGCTTCGTTTTCCTTAAGATCTACGAGCCAGCCGCGCCGCCCTTCGTCGTAGATGCCGCCGGTGAAGGCACGTGCTGAGGGATCAATCTCGTACTGGTAGCCGTGGACACGGTCCGCCGGGAGCTTCTTGGGCATCCCCGCGACCACCAGTTCCACTGGTTTGTCGAAGAACTGACTGCGGAACTGGACACCGGAGTTCATAGTGTCCGCCACTTTAAACTCAAACTCCAGAATAAAGTCGCCGTAGGTTTGCTTGGTGCAAAGAAACGTGTTAGGGCTACCAGCCACAGTCTTCCCCACAATGGCCCCGTCCTCAACCCGGTACTCCGCCGTGCCACTGTGCCGCTCCCAGCCGTCGAGATTCTGGCCGTTGAAGAGGTTTACCCAGCCTCCTGCATCCGTAATCGGCTTAGGCTTCTGGTTGTAGGCCGGGTTCTTCAGCGGAATCACGGCCTCGGTGTCTTTGAGAAGCGCATCTAGCCGCACTGCAAGTTGCACCACACGCTCGGGCTGCACCGAAGCGAGATCGCGCCGCTCGCCCGGATCGTCCTTGAGATTGTAGAGCTCGTGGCGGTTGGTCTGCTCCGGGCCGTCGCAGTAGAATCGAATTAGTTTCCAGTCACCGACGCGCACGGAGCTCGCCGGGGTGCTGGGGGTGGGCGCAGGCATCGCTTCATAGACATTGCCACCCTGGCCGTGCGGGAAGTGGCAGAAAACCTCCTGGCGAACCGCTTTGTTTTTCTCCAGCACCTGCCGCTGGCTCATGCCGTCAAAGTGCATGCGGGTGGGTAACTTCCAGCCCAACATATCGACAAACGTGGGGAAGAAGTCCGTGCTCTGGATCAGTGCCGCGCTCTGCGACGCGGGCTTGACTTTCCCCGGCCAAACCACCACCAGCGGCACCCGTGTCCCCGCCTCGTAGATATTGCCCTTGCCCGCCCGGAGCGGCTGCGCACTCGTCACGGGCACTTTGTGAAACTCCTCGGGCATGTGCTCTTTATTGGGAACAATAAAGGGCCCATTGTCCGAGGTGAAGATAATTATGGTGTTGTCCAGCACGCCCGCCTTATCTAGTGCCACCACTAAGCGCCCCACAACTTCATCCAGTGTCTCGATCATGCCCGCGTACACAGGGTTGCGCTGGAGGGACTTGGGATCGGCCTTAGTGCGGTACTTATCAATCTGCTGCTTTTTTGCCTGCCACGGAGAGTGCGCCTCAAACGACCAGTAGTTCAGGAAAAACGGCTTGTCTTTGTGCTGTGCGATAAACGCCACGGCTTCGTCGGCCACTAAGTCTTCTAGGTTATCGCCGAGCTTGCCGTGGCCTTTCCAGACGGGAAACGGATAGAAAAAGCCCTTGCCTAGTGGACTGGGAGCAGGTGTGTGCGGCACATCGAAGTCAAAGCCTTGCTGGAGTGGGGAGTAGGGCTCAGGCCCGAGGTGCCACTTGCCAAAGTGCGCGGTGGTGTAGCCGTCGGCCTTGAAGGCTTTTGCCAGCGTGTAGTACTCGGTCTTAAAGCGCGTGACGCTCTCAGCAGTCAGGGCTTTCTGCGCCGGAGCTGCATTTTGGACCAGGTGCTTCTCGAAGACCTCTTTGGGCAGATGACACTCAGGAGCCGTGATGCCCGTTCGAGCGGGAAACAAGCCACTCAGAATGCTGGAGCGTGTCGGGGAGCACAGCGGACTCGCCGAGTAGGCTTGGGTAAACTTCATCCCGCGACGTGCCAGCGCGTCTATGTTGGGTGTCTCGTAAAACGTACTGCCGTAGAGTGAGACATCGTTCACGCCTAAGTCATCGGCGAGGATAAACACGACATTTGGCTTAGCCTTAGGCTTTGGCGGTGCGGCGAGAGCCGTACTGACAAGCGTACCAAGTAAGAGAAGAGACAGGGCTTTTGTTATTGTTATCATGAGTAGTTCTTTCCCCACTGCGCCAGCACCTTCGGGCTTTCCGGAGAGCCCATGCGATCTGCACCGGGGGTATGGAGCAGCTCCATCGCCGTCACGGGGCCGTCCTCGGCGCGCAGGTTTACGGCAGCCGTGGCGAGGCCAAGCGGCTTGTTCGGATCAGCGCCCTCTGCCCCACTCACGGGCAGTAAGTAGAGGCGCTCCTTGCCCCCTTGGGTGACCTTGAGCGAGAAATCACAGCCGCCCTTGGGAGAGAACGCCGCGCGGGCCGCCTCACGGTCGGCGGAGATGCGTGGGTCGAAGGTGCGGATGCGGTTGCCTCTGTAGGGGCCAATGGGCGGATAGATTAAGTTGACATCGGGTGTGGCCAGCGAGATTGAGGCCATCACACTGATCACAGCGACTTCATGCTCCGTCGGATAGTGCACGCCATTGGCCTGTACTTTCTTGGTATAGTCCCCCGTGGCATCGTCCCACTTGAAGTACTGCCCCGCGCGAAAAACCGCCACTTTGCGCTCTAGATACGCCTGCATCTTAAAGACATTGTAGTCGGAGAAGTGCCGCAGTCGGAACGGTTTTTCCTGGTCACCGGTGCCGCCGCCTTGCATTGGGTCGGCTTTGTAGGTTCCTGCTACCCAGCGCCCCGACGACTGCTGCACCGTAGGCGGAAGAAAGGTTTTCGAGGGCTGATCAAAGCCCCAGGTCGGCCCGACATGAACTTCATTGAAGATCTTGGGCGGAGGGATGCCGTGCATCGTGCCACGGTACGGGTAGTCTTTCTGCTCCCCAATGTGCGGGAGGCTGAAGGCATGGCCCAGCTCATGGTTCATAATCCCCACACTCGGGCTCCCCACGCCGTTGTAGCCGCCTGCTCCCCATCGAACTTTTTACCGGTCTTGGTGAGGTACTCCTGAGGAGAGGCAACCCGAACCGGAGCCACTCCGGCGGCAGGTCGCCCGGGGATCACCAGCTCGGGGAAGTTGATGTTGCGCACCCGCTCCAGCTCGAAGCCAGCCACGGGCCACTTGGCCTCCAGCTCCTTAAAGAAGCCTTCCGGGTAGTCTGTCCCTCTCTTGCCGAAGTAGTGGATGTCGAACATCTTCATCTTCACCACGGTCGGTGCGCCCACGGCGAGCTCGTGCCGGACGATCTGGTCGCCCACGCGCACCTCGACACTTAGGCCGGGGCGCACCAGCCGCGCGGGAATTTGGATCACGAAGCTGTCCTCAAAGCGGTGCTGTACGACTCCGGGCTCGGAGGGGAGTATCTTGGGGAGAGTCGCCGGTCCCAGGAGAGTGAGTATCGCCATCTCCCCCTTATTACGAACCACGGCCTGAACGGGAGGAGCCGTCGCGCCGCTCGCCGAGACCACATGCACCTTAAGCAGGGCATCCCGGTTTCCCGTCAGCCGAAAGTAGGGCTGATCGGGCTTCATCACATGGGTTTGTGCCAAATAGACCGCCTCAATGCGAATATCATCGGGCCGATTTTTCTTCATCATCCATCTCCTCATTCCTAGAGTCTATCTTTGAAAGATAGTATAGCGGCTCTTTAGGCGAGAATGGCTAATCTAACGTGTCTTGCAGAATGATGCTTTCCATTCAAGCGGGCTGAAAACTATTTCCGCTTGCTTTGCGCGGCTATTTTCAAGGCACAAGCGATCTGGCTCAGTGGCTCCGCAGGCAGCATGACTCTCAGCCCCGCTTCGGTCTGCGCAAAGGCGAGCGTGCCCGTGTCGCCCACAAAGCCGAGTCCCAAGCCGTGGCGGCCTTGCAGGAGCCTTGCGCGGCGACCGTTTCCCAGCAACTTTCTTTGCCGTCTCACGATCCTCTCTGTGACTCTGTGGGATACACAAGCACAAACCGCTGGCTTCTGGCCTCGGGAATACCTTGTAGCACTTGCTCGTAGGCTGCCTCTCTGAGTCCCAGCGCTGCCAGCCGCAGCAGTGGGGCAAAGTCGGTAGGGCCAATACTGGTGAGCTGCTTGTAGGGCCACTTCTTGGGTGGAGTCTGGATATAGGGAAGAAGAGACTCCAGCGCTTTTCGGATGCTCCCGCCCCGGGGAGACTGGTAGTGCCATAAGTCCACCCCGGCTCGCTCGCCGAGGGTCGCGAGCTGGAGTAGCCCCAGAAGGTTGAGCCGACTGTAGCTAAAGGACTTAGTGCGCTTGAGCTCCAGCGGCTGGCTCCCATCGGGCTCCACCTGAACCGCGATCCGCCTCGGGCCGACACTCTCGCACACCCGCCTTGCCAGCTCTTTTTTTCCAATCTCGCTGGTCTGGAGCCAGGTGAGGTACTGCTCTCCCCAGGGACTCCCTGACCGAAGTTGAGGTTTGGGTTCATCTTTGTCTGTGGGTCAAGAAACCAGGTCCGAAGGCACCGGGCGGCGTGCTCGGCGTAGGCCGGGTTATCGGTGAAAAAGAAGCCGAGCGCCAGTGTCTCCACCGTCTGGCTCAGCGTCTCCAGCCGCCGCAGGTCGGAGCTCGCCGGATTGCGGCTCTCAGGGTTGACCTGACCGTCGCGGCGGACATCACGAACCGCGTTTTCTGCGTCACATGGGGAGGCTCGACCCGCCGCGCCTCCTCGCTTGACGTTTTTAGCACCTCCAGTGCCACCTGTGCGCTCTTATCTTGCGCCTTCAGTCGTGCTTTTGTCTGTTGTAGCGCTCCTCTCCTTGCCGAGACATAGTTTGGTTCGCTTTGCGTGTTTTTCATTATTATTTTCGTCTTAAAACTGCCAGCCAGTCCTCATCGGGTTCGGTGGGAGGCAAGCCCAGCGCGGTGCGTCCTGCTCCCTCAAGAAGTATCTTTCCTGCCGACGCGCCCGTTCGGGGATTGATCCACTCCCGCTCGTAGCGACCAGGGAGCAGCTCCACGCTCAGCTTTCCGCCGCTTGGCGCATAGATCAGGTAGAGACTCCCGGCTTTGGCGAGGCAGAAGTTTCCGGCATCCGTGAGTGCATCGGCGTTTTTTGTCTCCCAAAACGCGAGCTTGCTCTCGGTAAAGAAGCGCAGGGCAATCGCGCCATACTCCCAGCTCTTGTCGCGGCTACGCCAATCCTCGCAGATGAGGTCGTTCTGGGCGAGCTTATAGCCAAAGTAGTACTCGACACCCGCACCACCTGCCATGAGCGTCCCCCAGAGGCACTTCTTGCGAATGTCGTGGAGTGTGTAGGGCTTGCCCCCTTGCAGCGCCACGCCATCGCCGCCCGCGTAGCCGGGATCGGGGGGAGCGCCCATATCGGCAGGGTTCTGCTCGTCGTTGCAGACCACCCACGGCTTCCCCGCCTTTTCTGATGCCAGAATCCACTTGAGCGTTTTCTCATGAGCGTTGTTCCAGCCATTTTGCAGCGAGGCCCCCGTGAATGCGGAGTCTTTCCCCAGAAGGGGGCCGTAGACCTTGTCTTGCTGTGGCGGGAAGGTGTGAATCACGATGTGGTGCGGGTAGGGATCAGTCTGGGCGATGTAGCCCGCCATGTCCTTCTGCTCATCGGTGGACTGGGTGTTCTCCTCGCCCAGGTTCCAGTTGAGCGCGAGCAAATACCCAAAGCGTGCAATCAGCTCTTTCAGGTAGAGCTTGCGCTCCGGCCCGAGCTTGCCACCATCCAAGGACTCTGGAACGACGTTGCCTTCGCCTTTTTCGCCGCGCCGGTTGTCGTCAAGCTCGTTTTCTTGTAGCTTGAAGTGCAGAAACAGTCCGAGACTCTGGGCGTGGTCAAAGACACGCCCCCACTGGTCCAGCTTGGAGCAGTCGTAGTGGAACTTGTCGTTGCGGCTCACAAAGGGCCAGATATTGTCGCCATCGCCGCTGGCATTGTAGGTGAGAAACGAGAACCCGTTTACGCCCTTGCCCGCCAGATAGTTGAGTGCCCCGAGCAGCCCCTTGCCCTTGCCGCCTTTCCACGTCGGGTCGCTCGGTTTCGCGTCGCGCACATGCGGCTGCCAGGTCTTGAGGGGAGCGTTTTTCTTGGGCGCGACTGTATCATCGAAGTCCGCATAGGCCAGTAGCGTCTCGGGCGCATCGGCCCCCACTTTGAGGAAGCGCTCACCCGTTCCCGCAAAGCGCAGGTAGCGCTCCTGGGCATACTCTAGCCGTCCTTTACCCCGGAAGTCCGACCCGCTCTTATCCGTCTTACCCACGGTGAAGCTGCCACTCTTCCCATGAAACGGTGCGAGAGGCTTGCCATCGCGCAGGAACTCGACCGTGTAGGTACAGGTGCCAGGCAGGTCGGGCGCGAGATGCGCCCGCCAGACCTTCCCCTCGGTTGCGGATGTCTCCGCGGCGTTGCCATCTGCGGCGAAGTAGCCGGGAACTTTATAGCTCTTGCCCGACGTGTGGCGAAATGTCACCGTAAACTCCAGATTCGTGAAAGGATTGGGGGCACTGTCCGTCTCCCGCGCAAACGGCCCCTCCAAATTCAGCGTCACTTTATGCCACTGCTTCAGCTCCCCAGCGATTGTCACCATCCCGTTACCCTCTTGATTCATGCGCCCGTTACCTCCTTGAGGAGCTTGAAGAAGCCCTTCTTACGCGCCGAGTTGCTGCCCCAGTCACAGGGCATGGACTGGTAGCCTTCCTCGAATTTTTCGTCTTTCATGCGGTAGTCAAAGTAGCCCCAGCTCACGTACTGCGAGAGCGCGGCTACAAAGTTATTGTTTGGTTTCTCAAAGTCAAAGTGATCGTCCTCGTTGAAGAGAATCGGCATGGGTTTATAGCCGGGAACGGCGCGAGTCTCGACCACCATCTGCGGAATGCGTTTTGGGTCAGAGACACCGTTGCCGTGGATCAGCAGAAAGTCCGAGGCACGCACGACGTTCTCTTTAGGCACGCCGCCGCCGCCGTAGCTCGTGCCCACCAGCAGACATTGGCCGTTGCGTGTTTTAGCCTTTGCCCGCAAGATTAGCTCATGGATGCGCGCAGGCTTGAGGATCTCGTGGTCGTAGGCCTTGACATCACACTCGTTGTTGATCTCCAGCAGGAGATTGCGCCAGCCTTTCTGGAGCAGCCACTCGACGGTGTTGTCTACGGCACGGATCACCGCCGCCTCATCCTTCACCCGCTGATCCTGTCCGAAGTAGAAAATCCCCACAATCGGTGCCATCCCGAGCGCGTCGGCACGGTTGAGAATTTTCTCCAAGCGCTTGAGATAGTCGGGTCGCAGGCTACCGTCGGCGTTGATCGCGGAGTTGTGCCACGGCTGCGACTTGGAGTAGCCCTCGGGCGAGCCGCCTTGCAGGTTGACCGTGAACGAGAGCAAGCCCGCTTTGCGCCACTCGGGGAGCATGGCGATAAACTTGTCGGTGTTCTTCTGGGCATCGTAGGGTGTGCCATCCGGGGAAGCCCAGCGGGAGCGCGTCTCGAGGTTCAGGTCATCAAAAGTCGCCTGCACGACGCGCGAGTTGAGCAGAAGTCCTTCGATCTTATGGCCCTTCCAGGTGCGGCCTGCGTAGGTGGGCTTGCCATTGATCAAGAACGCGTCGCCCTTGATACTCAGTGTGGTTTTCATATTCGTATTTATCCCTCCGTGCAGGCGCTCCCGCGCCGCAAAAAGTGCCTCCAGGCCACCGACATTTCCGGGGAAGACAACATAGAGCAGCCCCGGCCAGCGGCTCTCGTTTCCTGTTCGCCAGAGCGGGACTCCGGGAAGAATGGGCCCGACGACCTCAGCACGTTTTACGCCTAGCGCCTTGGTCGCGATATCTGAGCTGGTGATCCCGCCCTTTGCCAGAATCCAGCGAGGCCGCACCGTGAGGTTTTTTACCAGCGCCACGAGCCGCCGTGAGAACTCAGCGCTGGTCGCCAGATCGCCCGAGATCACGGTTCGCGGGGTGTAGATCAGCACATCGCGCCCCGCTGCGAGAGCGGCATCCAACCCCCTAACCCCCGCCGAGCGGGGGGACAATGAGGAAATTGCATCCAGCTCAAATTCCTCGAAATCCCCATGCTTTTGAAGATACGCGAGCTGCTCGGTGGTCTTGGGGACGTGGGAGCCGACGATGATCAAGCCACCAGGGCCAGTATCGTGTTCGGAGAGAATAGCCAGCGATGCGCTTTCCTGCCCCAGGCAAGCGGCACCAAACGAGGCGGCGGTGCGGGCGAGAATGCGCTTGCCGCTAGCTTCGAGCGCAAAGACCGCCTCAGCGAGCGTCTGGACATGCGCGGGCTGGCTGGCGTTGACGATGCAGTAAGTGCACCGTGGAAGGGCAGCGAGAAAGTCCGCCGTTGCGGCGATTCCCGCCTCGAGTGTCGCTTGGGAGAGTGAGGCCACGGCATCGGCTTTTACTTTCCCCGCTGTTTTCTCCTCGACCCACTCGCGCAGGTTCGAGGAGTGAAAGCCAAAGACGGCATCTCTGGCAAAAGGCGTCTCGGCAGCGGGAGTATCGCCGACATAGTGGATATCGTCTCGTGTTCGCCGCTCGCCCTCCTCAAAGTACGGGACGATCAGCGTGAGGTCGTGCAGGCCGAGCTCTTGATCGAGCGCATCGGTCTCGGCAGGGAAGTGGCCGCGAAGCGTTGAGTCGCCGCGTGCCAGAACACGAATAGGAGTGTTCGTCAGTGCAGAAGCGACTTTGAGATTGTGACCGATCTCTCGGTAGAGCGCGTAGGCAGCTTCGGTGGCCAAGGCACGGGAGTTGGTCAGGACGAAGAACCCTGCGTTGCCTCGTTCCAGCTCGCTTGCCAAAGTCTCTACCGACCACTCGGTCAGCACCGCGACGCCTGATACAGTCTGGGTACCGGTCGGGTCATCGTCTAAAAGTATGGTTTGTCTCAAGAGTTTTCTGGCTCCGAAGTGATCTCGATCAGCACGCCCCGTGTCTGGCTGGGCTGGATAAACGCGGCTTGCCGTCCGTTGGGGCCACGCCGTGGCTTCGGGTCGCGCGACGGTAGCCCGAGTGCGGGAAGCTCCTCAATGGCTTTCTCGACGTTGTCCACTAAGAAACAAAAATGGTGTAACCCCTCGCCGCGCTCATCGAGATACTGACTCAGCGCGTGCTCGGGGGTGAGTGGCTGGACAAGCTGAAGGTGCACGCCCGTGCCGGTGTCTAGGTGCGTCAGGCGCACCCCTTGCTCGTCGCGCAGCTCCGTAAAGAGCAGAGGAAGCCCCAGGCGATCTCTGTAGAACGCTAGGGCCTCTTCTGTATCTCGCACGACAATCGCAATATGGTCGAGCTTCTTAAACAATTTTGCTTTTTCTACTTTCCAGTGACACTATTGGCATAGAAATACCAGCCCGCCACACCCTCTTTGACGCCGCTAACGGTCTCAGTCTTGAACCACTTCGCGTGACCATCACAGAACGCGTGGTTGCTTCCACCGCTATGCCGCGCAGTTCCTCTTCCCTGAAGATTGGGCTCGAAGTAGTCCGTCACCGCAGGATTATACGGCCGGGCATCGCGGAAGACATTCAGATGCTCGTCCGTCACGCGTCCATCGCGCTCGGAGAGAAAGATCGTGTCCGCCGGAGCCGTGATCTCCGCCATGGTACGCCCTGTCTGTCCCCCCGCAGGACTGGCAATTCCCCAGCCAACCGGGCTGTTAAAATACGGGTGCGTCCCCTGCCCCGTGTCCTTGTTCCAATAATAACTAAAGCGGTAGGCTTTACCATCCAGCTCGATCCACATTTTGCTGGTCGCGTCCGAGGGGCAGGTGAAGATCTGGCTATTTTTCACGTAGGGCGTCACCCGGCAGGCACCATAGAAGGGATTGAGAATACGATCGGCTGCGGGAATTCTGGGATCAACAATCAAGCCACCAAACGAGGGCGGGTAGGTCTCGTCGTAGTCCTGGATGTACATAAAAGTAGCCAAGCCCATTTGCTTAGTGTTAGACAGGCAGCTTGTCTGACGAGCTTTTTCCCGTGCCTGGGCAAAGACAGGGAAGAGAATCGCCGCTAAAATAGCAATAATGGCGATGACGACGAGCAATTCGATCAGCGTAAAAGCACGTTTCATAAGTTTATACCTCGGTGTAGGATTTGAGGACAGCCCGTCTCGGCTGCCCGGTAGACCGCTTCCTGTGCGGTCAGCGTGGCCAGGTAGTCGCGTCCTTCGGTCTCGAAAGGCGCGCCGCTGGCAAGAGCATCGCGGAAGTGTGCAAGGGTGGCAAAGACACAGTCGCCCGCAAACCCGCGTCGCTCAAAGGAATACAAGATTTCTTCTTCGGGCTGACCGAGAAGCTTTCGCGTCAGCCGCCCACTGGTTTCGAGGCGCAGCCGTCCGGAGCTGCCCTCCAGAAGAAATTCTCCAAATGTCAATCTAGGATCGCTGGTACTACTCAATGGCTCGGCATAGCGGTCGGCATCCCAGACGGCTCGTACGCCGCTGGCTAGCTCTGCGACTATCAGGCCACTGTCTTCGCCCGCGATCTCCGGGTTGCGCTGACTCAGCCAGGCACTCACACGGGAGAGCTCGCCGCCAAAAAAGCGCATGAGATCCAAGAAGTGCACCCCTGTCTCGAAGATCAATAGCCTTGGCATGGTCCGAAAGTAGGGCTGGCGTGCAAGGTAGGCATCCGGCTGCCAGCCATCCCCGAGGCGCGTGCGAATGGTAAGCGCATGGAGCTTCCCGATCACTCCAGAATCCAGCTCGCGCTTGATGGCACGGTGCCAGGGTTGGAACCGAAAGTTCTCGTGCACCATCAGGCGAATTTTTGCGTGCTCGGCGACTTCGACAAGCTCCTCGGCTTCCGCGAGCGTCGGGGCAAGCGGCTTCTGACAGAGTACAGAGATGCCGCGCTCCGCAGCGAGCTTTACAAGAAGCAAGTGGCTGGCAGGCGGCGTGATGATGTCCAGAAAATCGGGTTTTTCCGCGTCTAGCATAGCAGCGACATCGGTGTAGACACACGGCACGTCAAACTGCGCCGCCGTCGCTTTGGCTCTTTCCGCGTCCGTATCGCAGAGCGCCGCAAGCCCGCCTTTAAGCAGGCGCTGCCAGGCATCGTAGTGGAACTGCGCAAAGTAGCCCGCCCCCACGGCGACACCTTTCATCGTGATACCTCCGAGGGAATCCGAACAGCTCGCCAGCAGCCGATCGCGAGCAGGCTTAGGCCCGCGCCGACGTAGAAAAATGCGGTTGGGGAGCCGGTCCACTGGAGGAGATAGGGAAAGGCCAGCGAGGTCACAAAAGAGCCAATATTGCCCGCCATGTTCATCGTCCCCGAGACAGCCCCCGCTCGTGCCCCCCCGATATCCATGCACAGCGCCCACGACGGCGCAAGTGTCATGTCCGCGCCAAAGATCGCCACGGAGAGCCAGAACACCGCAAGAGGAGCAGTATTTGCGTTGGCTCCGAAGACTAGGCCCACTGCCGCGAGCACAAAGCCCAATATCGCGGGAAGCTGGCGCGAGAGCGTTGTCTTGCCTTGCTTGTAGAGGCGATCCACGAGCCAGCCCGAGAGCAAGTTTCCGGCGGCTCCTGCCAGTAGCGGCGCGGCAGCGAGCCAGCCCGCAGAGACAGCGCTGAGGTCGTAGGTCTTCTTCAGGTGCGGAAAGAGCCAGGTGAGCGTGAAGAAGAAGACAAAATTGGAGCAAAAGTACTGCGCCATCGCGAGTGTGAGATTCGGGGTACGGAGCAGGGGCAGCGGCGTGGTGTCTGTGAGCGGGGTGGCTTGCTGGCGCGTGGCAAGAATATGCGCCCGCTCGGCGTCCGGCAGGCCGTTGTGGTCTTCGGGACGATCTTTAAAGAGCAGAAACCAGAGCGCGGCCCAGACAAACCCCGCCGCCATCAGAATCACAAATGTCATGCGCCAGCCGACAGCGGTAATGAGTGTGGCGATGGTCGGCATGGCAAATGCCGCGCCGAGGCGTGAGCCCGAGAAGTTGATGCCCTGCACACGCCCTCGCTCCGCCAGAGGCACCCAGGCGACAGCAGCGCGTGCCATACCTGGAAACGCGCCCGCCTCGCCCGCCCCAAAGAGAAAGCGCACCACAACTAGAGGCAAGAAGCCACTGACGGCCCCCGTCAGCCCGGTGAAGAGTGACCAGAGTGCGACGACGCCGCTAAGCAGTTTGCGCGGCCCAAGGCGGTCGGCGAGTGCGCCTGAGGGGGTCTGCAAGAGTGCATAGCCCAGCGCGAAGGCCGATAACGCCCAGCCAAACTGCGCGTCGGTGAGGCCCAAGGCTTTTGTGATAGGCTCCTTCGCCGAGGAGATACACGCCCGATCCACATAGAGCAGGACGGAGAGCAGGAATGTCCCCGCGACAAGGAGCCAGCGTCGAGGCATCAGGCGGCCTCACTCACTTTCTCGAAGGCAAAGGCGCGGCAGGGCGCACCGTCGCTTCCCGCGAGCTTTATCGGTGCGGCCACAAAGAAAACCTTGGGCTGGGTGAGCTGGTCAAGGTGCGCGAGGCCCTCGACAATCACGATCCCCGCTTCCAGCAAGATGCGATGGACTTCCGTAATTTCCTCACGGTTGTTCGGATCGGCGACGGCGGGTGGTTCGACGCCGATCAGCTTGACGCGGTGCGCGACGCACCAGTGTGCCAGCCGGACGGAGATACGGGGCAGAGCGTCACGGTACTCGGGTGTACCCAGACGCTTGTACCAGTCCGTGCGCAGCAGCAGAATCTCGCCGTCTTGCCAGTGCTCATGAAGCTTGCCCAACTGTTCGGGCACCAGGCAGGTGCGTGGCGCGACATCAGAGAGATCCACTACTTGCGCACGGCCCATGCAGTCGGTGAGCGGGATCTGGTCTAGGGTCTGTTCGGAGGCTTCGTAGTGCACGGGTGCATCCATGTGCGTCCCAGCGTGCGAGTAGAGTGTCCAGTGGGTCGCGTTCCAGCCGTGGCTTGGGATCGTACAGGCGACCTCGGAGGCGACCCCGCGCATCCCCGGCACGAGTGGCAGGGTCAGATCAATCAGGCGAGTGCCCTCAAATCCGGGCAGCAATGGCGTCTCCCAGCGCAGTCGTAGAGAGTGTCCCTCCCAAGTCGGCAGTACGGTTGACCGGATCGCCCAGCACAGTACTCACCGCACGACGGATTTCCTCCGCCGCCGCTACCGTCTCGGCATGTCCGAGCCACTCCAGCATCAAGGCGACCGAGAGAATCATCGCCGTCGGGTTGGCGATGCCTTTTCCCGCAATATCCGGTGCGGTTCCGTGTGAGGGCTGAAAGACCGCGTGCTTGTCTCCGATATCCGCCGAGGGAGCCATCCCCATTCCTCCGACCAGTCCAGCGGCCAGATCCGAGAGGATATCGCCAAACATGTTCTCTGTGACCAGCACATCAAAGCGCTCTGGTTTTTGCACCAAGTACAGTGCCATCGCATCCACATAGACACGGTCCGTCTTAACCTCGGGGAACTCAAGCGCCACTTCATCGAAGATCTGCCGCAGAAAAACCATCGAGGGCAGGACATTGGCCTTGTCTACCAGAGTCACGTGATTGCGCCGCCGCTGCGCCTCGCGAAATGCCGCTCGGCAGACGCGCTCGGCCCCGTTGCGGCTCACGTGCAGCACATCGTCCACCAGCTTTGCCCCTACCGCGGGGACGTTCTTGCGGGACCAGAAGAGCCCCTCGCAGTTCTCGCGCACGAGAAGCATATCCAACGCTTCCAAGTTCTTAAGCGGCGTGTGGCTCGGGTGAAAAAGCAAGATAGGCCGGATGCCCGCGTAGAGATCGAGGCGCTCCCGGATATCAATCTGTGGCGTCATCTCGCGCCCATCGGGCCAGCGCACGCCGGGTAGCCCCATGGCGCCCAGCAAGATCGCGTCGGCCCTCTCGCAAGCCGAAAATGTCGTGTCCGGCAACGGATCACCGTGGGTCACGTAGGCTCCTGCACCCGCAGGGTACTCCGTGAGCGTAAAGCGACATGATGGCATGAGTGCACGCGCCGCATCTAGCACCTTGCCTCCCTCGGTCATGACCTCGGGGCCGATCCCATCACCGGGAAGAACGACGATCTGAAACTCTCTTTGTTTCATCATTGGGTAAACGTTTACCTTTACAGTGAGAGAGTATACCAGCCGTTTTCCAATCAGTCAAACGTTTACCCAAATAAAGGATATACTAGAGCCATGAGAGCGAGTCAGCAACAAGCCAGCGACGTGCGGGTTTACAGCGATGTACCGGGACTCCCGGCATCGGATCAGTATCAGTTCAGGCTCAGAGCAGCGGGGACGAGCGCCGCTTGGCTTGAGCCCTTCGCCTTCCTCACGCAGTGCAAGAAGGGAATCAAGGGCCAGAACGCCTACTTCACTCACCTGAGCGACTGGAGCAATACCTATATCAACTTCGAGATGAATCGCCCCGTGGAAGTCGAGATCAGTCGTGTCAGTGGCGAGGTGATCAAAAAAGCAGCCGTACATCCGTCTCGAAAAGCGAAGGCATGTGTCATTCGTGGCGGCAAGGCCTACGTGACAATCGAGAAGCCCTGTCTGGTCGCGGTAGATATTGACGGCCAGATGGACGATCAGAATACGGGCAAAGGGTACAGTGGCCCGCCCATCCACACGGTCACCCTTTTTGCAAACCCGATGCTCAAGAATCGCCCTCGCGTTGAGGATCCCGGTGTGTATACGGTCAAGCCTGGTGAAAAGGCCCCGAGTGACGGCCCATGGAAGACGCTCTACTTTCTGCCAGGCGTCCACGATATCGGTGTCGGTTTTCCGGTGCATGCCAATAAGAACTACTACATTCCCGGCGATGCTATCGTCTACGGCACCCTACACAACAACAAGTGGGACAATGGTCACGATATTCGAGTCTTCGGCTATGGAACCCTCTCCGGTGCCCGACTTCTTCACCCCAAGTACGTGCCAGGGCTGAAGGCGGAGGATCATAAGCTCTATGACCCTATTCTTATCCATGGGGCAAGCGATACAGCGGTCGAGGGAATCACGATTGCGGACTCCGCGATGCACTCCTTGATGCTGCTAAGCCCGTACGATCCCCAAAAGCCAACCGATATACGCTGGGTGAAGATCTTCACATGGCGAGCCAACGGGGACGGCATCAATCCTTTTGGCAACGGCCTGATTGAAGACTGCTTCATCCGAACCCAGGACGACTCTTGCTATGTCAATGGCCGTGGAATACGCCGTGTGACCTACTGGAACGACTACAATGGCTCCACATTCGTGCTGAGCGCCATTCCCAACCGCCCACTTGTCGTGGAAGACTGTGACGTGATCTATGCGCGAGCGGGTTGGCATCACTGGAGCGGTGGGCGGCTCTTTAACATGCGAGGCGAAGGAAAAGGAGCCGGTGGCCAGGGCGTCCTCTTCCGAAATATCCGCGTCGAGGACCCCCGCCCCACACTCCAGCACTTCATGATTGCCATGCAGGGGCTGCCCCCTTACTCTAATCCCAGCGAGCGCAAGCGTGGCTCCGGTAACCTCTCGGGTATTTTGTTTCAAAACATCGAGATCGTCGCCCCGAGTGTTTTAGGGGAGCCAGAGATTCTGTGGGGAACGCCCGATGCCACCATCGAGGACCTGACCTTTGACAATGTCTCCATCGGCGGAAAGAAACTTACGCGTCTTAGCGATTTCAAGCACAACGAGCACGTTCAGAACATTACGTTCAAGTAATCCTACCCTTTGGCAGCTCCTAGTAGGTGCTCGCTCTTGATCATTACCAACGGCCAGAAGAAAAGGGCACCGAGCGCATTGGGGAGTACAAAGGGCAAGGCAATCGCAAGCTGACGGCGCTTCATGGCTTGCCCCCGGTAAGTGTCTCGTAGCGTTTCTTGAGGTCCGGGTCACGCTGGAGCGTCTTCTGAATCTCGGCGTTCACTTCTTGCGCAGCAGTCCTGAGAGCATCGGCGACGGGCTTTTGGTCGTTTTTAACAAGATCGAGCTGTCGCCCAATGATCCGATCCGCGAGCTGCGAGCTGATAAACGGACTGGGCGGGTTGGGCTTACCCGCCGCCATCACATCGCGCCAGACATCGTTTTTGTCCTCATCGGGGAAAGCAGGGTTGTGGAGGAAACGCTCGCCCTCGCAGTACTTCGGGAAGGCTGCGAGTGCATCGGCCTGATCGTTGATTCCCTGGTTGAAGGCTGGACCGGTCATGTGGAGCAGGTACTCTAGTGCTTGCTCACGACGAGGGCTATGTTTGTTGATCGCGGTGGTGCGTCCATAGGCTAAAAAGACACGCTCCTTGAAGTGCGGACACTCTGCCACCGTGAGGGAGAGATCGGGGAACTGCTCTTTTTTACGGAGCGTACAGAGCCACCAGCGCCCCCCAAATCCCATCGCAGCCCGGTTTCCCCCAAACTGAGTGATGGTTCCCGAGCCCCAGCCTCCCTGAGTCGCCATCGCCGCCTCTTCCACGGGTGAGGGCATGACTTTGTACTTGTAGATCAGGTCGTGCAGAAACTGCACCCCAGCGATTGCTTCGGGCGAGTCCAGCGTGCAGCGCGTGCCATCGCCCGAGTAGACTTGCCCGCCCCACTGGATCACGAACTGAGGCCAGGTCCACCAGTCCATCACAAACCCGAACTGCTGGGGCTTGCCCCGCGCATCCCGAATGGTCAGCTTCTGTGCCAGCGGCAAGAACTGCTCCCAGGTCCAAGGCCCGCTTGGGTAGGGAAGCCCGACCTGATCAAAGAGTTTTTTGTTGATAAAGAGCGCGTTGGTACAGGCATTGGCAGGCACCCCGTAGAACCGTCCGTTGCAACGCACGAGTGGGAGCGTACTGGGCCAGACCTCGCGCCCTAACTCAATGCCCCGTCTTTTCAGCTCATCGGAGATGTCCCAAGCAACATCCGCAGCGACCATTACCGGGAGGTTGGCAGCGTTGGTGTCGAAGAGATCAGGCCCCACTCCCGCGAGCGACTGAACAATGATCTTCTGCATCCCGCTGTTATTGGGATCGAGGCGTAGCGAGCAGTCCTTGCTCGCCGCATTGAAGCCCGCGATCTGGAGCTTACGCTGTGGGTTATCGTCGCTGACCCAGACTAGCGGGGTCTTTCCCGTAGGCGCAAAACGCGGCTCCAGCTTCCAGGCAAGAAGAGAGAGGGCCGCAAGGGTGGCGAGGCTCACTAAGAAAAAAAATCTCACTCGGATCTGTGTCCTTCTTTGATAACGGTCATTATAGCCGCCTCCGGATAGGAATTCTACACGAGATTTGAGAATCAAGACGTCAGTTAAACGTTTTCCCATTTAGGTATGACCATGGTATAATCTCGCCCAAAGTCATGATAACTACCCTGAAGCTACCTCCCCCCTCCGATTTCCCGTCTCTCTCGCCCAAAGAGACCGTCCACCTGTACTTCGACCCCAACGTACCGCAGATTGCTTTTGCCGCTGGTGAGCTCAAGACCGCTCTTGAAAGACGTAGATATACTGTCGAGTCTCTCGGTATTGCGGCGCTATCGAAAGCAAAAACCGGTAAAAAGATCGTCCTCACTGTCGCGGTGGACAAGATGGTAACGGCATTGCTCGCAGCCCAAAGTGGCAAGCCCGCCATGAACCTAGGCGAACAAGCCTATGCCATCCGTAGCACTACTACGCCTGCACTGAGCTACTGGGTGCTAGGTGGCGATATCAATGGGGCGATGTATGGAGCGCTACAACTTGCCGAACATATCCTGTTCAAGGATTTTACGGATATCCTCAACACAGAAGAAGCCCCAACTATCCTGAAACGCGGCATCAAACTGAACCTGCCTCTGGATAAGTTAAGCGGCACCTACGACACTCTGAAAAAGGTCAGCGACTCTGCGAAGCAGGCTATTCCACATGTGTGGGATATAGACTTCTGGAGGACTTGGTTCGATGAGATGGCTCGACACCGCTATAACGTCGTCTCAATCTGGAACAATCACCCCTTCACCTCCATGATCAAACTACCCGACTACCCAGATGTCGCGATCCAGAATGTAACTGGGTACGACGGCTTCTCTAAGGCCATGTCGATTGACGAAAAGATCGCGTTTTGGCGGAAGGTGATGGCATACGCCCACGCGCGTGGTTTTGAGTTGTACCTCATCAATTGGAATCTATTTACTTACGGGGCGACAGGTAAATACGGTATCACAGACGAAGAGAGAGGGATCACGAACGAAAAAACCATCGCTTACATGCGTCAGTGTATGACGACGCTTCTAGAGACATATCCCGATCTAGACGGCTTTGGCGTGACACAAGGGGAGCACATGTCCAAAGACAACGAGGCAGACTCTCTCTTTTTGGCCAAGACCTATGGGCTTGGAATGCTCGACTATGCCAGGCGTCATCCCGAAAGGAAGCTCCGATTTATTCATCGCTGGCACATGGCTGATTTCTCCGAGCTGAAGAAGAACTTTGGGGCGCTCCTGCAACAGCCCAATGTCACCTTTGATATGTCTTATAAATACAGCAAGGCTCACATGTATGCCACCGTGGCACCACGCTGGATGAAAGACGCAGAACAAGACGCGCTAAGAAAAAACAAACTTAAGTCCTGGCTCACTGTCCGTAATGACAGCTTCTTCTTCCATCACTGGGGAGATCCTGAGTTTGTCCGTGCCTATATCCAAGGCATACCCGGCCAAGGAGACTGGTTCCGCGGTATGCTGCTGGGCTCGGACGGCTTTTGTCCTACAAAAGTTTTTTACAGCAAGAATAGCATTATGCAAGGGGTTCTGGAGGTGCAGCGACGCTGGTACATGACGATGCTTTGGGGACGTCTTGCCTACAACCCAACCACGCCTGATGTGGTGTTCAAAAACCACATGAAGCTCCGCTTTCCCGATGTCCGTAGCGACGACTTATTTCTTGCATGGAGCAAGGCATCACGTGGGCTACCCAAGGCGACGGAGCTGGTTCACGGCGACTTCAAGCTCGATTTCCAGTGGTGGCCTGAGGCCTGCCAGTCGCACAAAGGCTTCGTGACCGTCGCAGAGTTTGCAGAAGCCAAGACAGGAGCGGGCTCGAAGCTGTGTAGCATCGCCGATACTGCGGCAGGTCGCTGCAAAGGAGGCAAAGGCTCCTACACTCTCGCCGATGAGATCGAGGCTGATGCGCTTGTCGCGCTTTCCCTCGTGAATCCCCTAAACGCCGCTCCCAACACCGAGCTGGGCGTGACACTTAACAACATCAAGGCCATGTCCTACCTTACAATCTACTATGCCTACAAAATTCGTGGAGCGACTCATCTAAAAGCCAGCGATAAAGAAAAGGCCAAAGGCTCACTGGGCACCGCCTACTTCTGGTGGATGAAGTACTCAAGCCTAATGGACTCTCTGTTTACAGGAATGGAGATGCAGCGTAGTCAGCAGCTCCCCAACTGGCACACCCACGACGAAGCCGTGCTCAAGGAGTACACCGATCTGGGCGGTAAAAAACCTCGTTCCTAACTGCGGAACTCTCTCTGGGCTTCGAAATACAGGCAAAGCCTGTACAATACCCTCGATGCAGAAAGAAGGAGCAGATATTCGCGCGGTCGCTGCCCGTGCAGGCGTCTCGGTGGCGTCGGTCTCGCGGTTTCTGAACGGCAAAAAACGAGTACGTCCCGAGACGGAGGCGCGGATTCAGGAGGCAGTATTGGCACTGGGCTACCGTCCCAATCCCATTGCACAGAGCATGCGCACCAACCGCACGCAGCTGGTGGGCCTGATCTTGCCCGATAGTAGCAACCCATTTTTCTCCGCGCTGGTGCGCGGTGCGGAAGATATGCTGGGGGCTTCGGGCTATGCACTCACCCTGCTCAATAGCAACGAGGATGTCGGGCGCGAGCAAGAGCTCTTGGGGCGGCTTCAGCGACTGCGCTGCGACGGCGTTATCTTGATTCCCGCACCCGAGACCGAAAACGAAACCCAGCGCTGGGAGGGCCATGACCCAGCGTTTCCCTTAGTCGTTGTCGACCGCGAGGCAGGAGTTCCGACCGATCTGGTGGCGGTAGACAACGCGCTGGGGGGATCTCTGGCAGCGAAGCATCTCCTGGAAAATGGGCATGAGCGCATCGGGCTGCTGAGCGTCGACTATAGCGTCTCCAGCCACCGCGCACGGCGGGCAGGTTTCTTGCAGGCACTCAGCGAGGCCGGACGTATCCCCTGTGGCGAGGCGTTTGTCCCTCTAACCGTCGAGGACGGTAGCCGCGCCACAGCAGCGCTTCTGGCCCACCCGGAGCCACCGACCGCGCTGTTTGTGACCAGCAACTCCCTGACCATAGGGGCGCTGACGGCGTTTCAGGCACAGGGCTTGCAGTGCCCCCGAGACATCAGCATCGTCGGCTACGACAGCTATCCTTGGCAAGAGATCCTCACCCCGCGCCTCACGGTCATCTGCCAGCCCGCCTACGAGATGGGCCAGTGTGCTGCCGAGCGACTTCTGGCGCGGATGCAGGGAGCCGCTGCCGCACCGCAGCGCCAGATTCTTCCGCCCACACTGATCGTCCGTGGCTCCGTCGCTCCTCTTGCGTGCTCATAAAAACGTGATCTTCTCGGTTGTTGTCGGGTCAATCTCAAAGGGTATGTCGGCGGTGCTTGTCAGACGCTTTCCGGCAACACGGACATTTTCAAAGAGCACATCGCTGACTTTTTGGGTTGCGCTGAGGCCCTTGATGCGAATCGGTTTCTTGAGTGGCCCGGTGATACTCACATTACGAAGCGTGATCTTCGAGACCGTTGCTGGTGTCTGATTTTTGGCGAACTCATTGGGCCAGTGCGCAGCATCTTCCCGGCTACTTTGGGATGATCAAGCGCCTCGATGAGGCTTTTGGATGCCTCTTAGATGCCCTTAAGAGTCTGGGGATCTTGGAGAACACGGTGGTGCTCTACACCTCGGATCATGGTAATCACTTCAAGACGCGCAATGCGGAGTACAAGCGCAGCTGCCACGATGCCAGTCTGCGGGTTCCTACGGCACTCTCGGGGCCGGGGTTCTCGGGGCAAGGGCGATTGCAGAACCTGGTGAACCATCCCAGCCATACCGCTGTCCGAGAGCAGCTCCAGATGCGCTTATTGGCACGCATGCTGAGGCGGGCGAGCCTCCTGCCGCACCCTGAGGTCTTCGCAGGCTTTACACAGCGCCACGTGGAGAGCGCCGAAGTGCTACAGTAAACCCAAGTGCTACCAAGGAACGTCCGAGAGTGCCCCTCGCTTTAGCGGTGGGGGTGAATCGGCAACCGCATGGAAGTGCAAGAGTTTTGAATTTCAACCTTCAACGTTTCCGGTTCGAAGGCTGTTATCCGAGTGCTAGAAAAGTCAATGCTTAGAGCCTACAAATACCGAATCTATCCAACCGAGCAGCAACAGTCACTTTTGACTCAGCAGTTTGGCATCGGCAGATTTGTGTATAACTGGGTGCTTGACCGAAAACAGAAAGAGTATGCGGCACGCAAGGCATGGGAGGAAAAACCTGTCGGGGAGAAACCGAAATATAAAACCCGTTTTGATTATTGCAAGATTCTGACTGCCTTGAAATCCGAACTCTCTTGGGTTGGCGATGCAAACGCACAAGCACTACAGCAGGAAATCGCACACCTTTTCTACGCATATGACCGCTTTTATAAAAACCTAAAAGAGCGAAAGGCACGAAAGCAGAAGATCACCAACAAGCAGGGACGGCTCCTTGATTTCCCAAAGTTTAAGTCCCGTAAAGATCGTCAATCGCTTTCCTTCCCACAGGCAGCGAACGTAGATTTTGAATCTTCAATGGTTCAAATACCGAAATTAGGCAAAGTCCCGTGCATCTTTCATCGAGAGTTCACGGGGGCGATCAAGACGACGACCATTTCAAAGACTGTCACTGGGAAATACTTCGTCTCGATCCTGGTCGAAGATGGCAAAGAACTTCCCGAGCCGATTCAACCTAACCCCGGTAGAGCCGTTGGTATTGATGTGGGACTCACTCACTTTGCAACGTTTTCAACAGGAGAGAAGGTCAAAAATCCCAGACTTCTGAAGCGCAGTTTATCCCGGCTTCGTCGCGTTCAACGTTCGATGGTGCGGAAGAAAAACGGTGCCTCTAAGAATTACGGCAAGGCGAAATTGCGACGTGCCTTACTGGAAGAGAAGGTCGCTAACCAACGTAAGGACTTCCTGCATAAAGCAACGCACCAACTCGTTTGCAAAAGCCAAGCAACGACATTCTGTGTGGAAGATCTAAGCGTTAAAAACATGATGCAAAATCACAAACTGGCCCGGTCAATTGCCGACGTCTCCTGGTCTGAGTTCTTCCGTCAACTGAAGTACAAGGCTCAGTGGCATGGTAAGCAAGTGCTTGAAATCGGTCGGTTCGTGCCCAGTTCAAAGACGTGTTCGGATTGTGGATACAAAGTGGATTCCATGTCTCTTAATATCCGAACTTGGCAATGTCCTGTCTGTCAAGTCCTTTTTTTGGTGTAATTACGGCTCCCTCTCCCCGGCGGCGTAGCCGCCCGCGAAGCTTGCTAGCTTCGCCTTCAAAAGCGTCTCGACAGCAGCTTAGGCCACCGTCAAAAGCACCTCAGATTCCTTTCCTTTAAAAGCAGCAGCAGAGGGTAGCGCCTCTGGCAAAGCCTCTCGTGAAGCGTGCTCCTCGGCTTTGGGAATGTGACCCTCTGACCTCTCCAATCGCCAAGTATGGTATTCGTCCATGTTGGTGTAGACCTTGCCCGTTGTCATCGCTTCATCAAACTCCATCAGAAGCGCTCCTAGCAGTCGCTCGCAGCTCGCACGATTGGGATAGATCCGAATCACGCGGTCTCTGCGGCGAATCTCTTCATTCAAGCGCTCCTGAGAGTTGCTTGTCCTCAGCAAGCGATGGTATTTCATAGGCAAGACCAGTACATTGGTCACCTCATCAAAAGCAGACTCCAGAAGAGCCACCGCCTTGCTGCATCGCTTCTCGAACGTCTGGCAGGTCTCTCGTAAGCGTGTACGGGCACTGGCAAGATCGGGGGCGTGAAGCACTTGCTTAGCTGAGGCAAGGAAGGCTTCCCCCTCAGACTTGGGGCAAGCATCCGAGAGGTTTCGGATAAAGTGGGCTTGACATCGCTGCCAAGTGGCACCCGCGAAACTGCCTCCAATCGCTTTGACTAAGCCTGCATGATCGTCGGAGATGATAAACTCCACCCCGGTTAATCCCCGTGCCTTCAAGCTCGTGAAGAACTCGCTCCAACTCGCCTCGCTTTCCTTGTCTCCCAGGGCAAAGCCCAGTACGTGACGATAGCCCGCCTCGTCAATGCCACAGGCAATCAGCAGGGCACACTGGCGAACACGCCCATCCTCGCGTATTTTGACCACGATGGCATCTACCAGAACGAAGGGGAAGACTCCCAGAGGTCGCTCTCGCCAAGTCTTCACCAGAGGATCTAGCACCAAGCAGAGCTTAGAAACTTGAGACTTACTGACACCCTTCCCTTCGGGTGGGTACCCGGCTCCACAGAGCACCTCTGTGATAGCTTCCACTTTG
>JANNDD010000555.1:0-2941 GCA_031387365.1 Armatimonas sp.
GCCAAGGCAGGCGGCGAGCTTCTCGTGCGCGCCTACAACGTGACATTTGGCCTTAATACCATCGTCACACGCGGTTCGAACACCTTCGGGCCGTACCATTACCCGGAGAAGCTCATTCCGCTGATGATCACCAACGCCATGCAGGACATTCCCTTACCCGTCTACGGTGATGGCAAGCAGGAGCGCGACTGGATGTGGGTTCTGGACCACTGCATCGGCGTCGATATCGCGCTGCACCAAGGCACGCCCGGCGAGATCTACAACGTCGGTGGCGGCTCCGAGCGGCATAATATTGATGTGGTAAAAGGCATTCTCGCCGCGCTCGGAAAGCCCGAAACCCTCATTCGCTATGTCACGGATCGCCCCGGCCACGACCGTCGCTACAGCCTCAACACCGACAAGATGCAGGCGCTCGGCTTCGCCCCCCGCCGCGACTTCGAGGTACTGCTCGAACAGACCGTCCAGTGGTACGTCGACAACGAGCCCTGGTGGCGCAAGATCAAGTCCAGCGATGACTACCAGAGCTTCACCAAAAAGTGGTACGGTGACCGGAAATAGCCGCCGATTGAAATCGGCGTCTAGGAGCCTCGTTCCTCCGCTAAGAAGTCGCTCCGCGACTGAGAACGTAGGAGATCGGTAGTCGCGGAGCGACTTTTTGGCCGAAGGCCCCCAGACGCCCCCTTTCAGTGGGCGGATAACCATTCAGTTTCATGTGCTGGTCTCGGAGGAAGCGACTCGCCAGAAAGTCTGCGAGTTTTCCTGGAGCATACCCGCTTAGAGGACGTGGACAGGGCGATACAATAGGGCCATGCAGCCGACGTTTCTCACCTTCCTTGACCCAGATACCGTTGCGAGCGACGCGGCGGCTCGTTTTATTGCCCTCGCGGAAGGGGCAATTGCCGAACGGGGACGGTTTGTGGTCGCGCTAGCAGGCGGCTCCACCCCGGAGCGGCTCTACAAGCTCTTGGCAACCCGTACACTGGACTGGGAAAAGATCACGGTCTTCTTCTCCGATGATAGATTCGTCGCGCCGACAAGCCGTTACAGCAACGCCGGGCTAGCGCTACGCCTACTCCCGCTCTGCCCGAAGACGACCTTTCCCGTTCCCGCCGAGACGACACTGGACGCCGCCGAGTGCGCCGCACAGTACGAGCAAGAGCTGCTTGCTGCACTCGGGCCAGAACCACGCTTTGACCTCGTGCTCTTAGGCATGGGCGACGACGGCCATACGGCATCGCTCTTTCCCGGGAAAGCCGCGCTCCATGCAGTCGGCTGGGTAACCCACTCAACACCAGGAGTGCTGCCGCCACCCGTGGACCGCGTGACATTTACGTTTGCGCTGATCAATGCCGCCCGCAATGTACTCTTTCTGGTGACGGGCGCCGGTAAAAAAGAGAAAGTGGCGCAGTGGAGAGCGGGTGCGGGGAGCATCACCAGCCTTCCCGTGCGGGGGGTCGCGCCCACCGACGGCACCTGCACCGTGCTTCTCGATGAGGCGGCAAGCTAGTGCGGCGTGGCGGGAAGGTGACCCGGCTGGGGATAGACATGGAGCGCGTGCTGGGGGGGCGTGAGATGCTGCGCAAGCTCAAGGAGCACACTGCGCCGATTGTCTGGGCCGAGGTGGTCGGGGAGCAAGTGGCGGCGGCAACCGAGGTACTGGGGGTCAGCGGCGGCGTGCTACGCGTCTCCGCCAAGTCGTCGGTGTGGGCCAATGAGCTGACGTTCTACAAGAGCGACATTCTCAAGCGCCTTAATGCTAAGCTTGGCACCCCACGCGTCCCGGTTATCACGGATATTCACTTCCAGAGCCGCGGGATCACAAAGAGCACTACCGATGCCAAGAAGCTGGAGCCTGAGGTTGAGATAGACTCGATTGAGCTCTCCGTGCGCGAGCGCCAGCAGATCGAGGAGAGTATCTACGCCATCAAGGATCCGGAGCTACGCGAGCGCCTCCGCCGCACGCGCTTCACCGAGCTACGGCTACGCAACTGGCGGCTCGACAACGGCTGGGTTCCCTGCTCCGGCTGCGGCGAGCTGGTCGCGCCTTTTCTGGGCGGCACAGGCATGAGCTGTCCCCGCTGCCGCATCCTGGGAGACAAGGGCTAGTTTTGTGCGCCTGCGCCCTCTCTTCATCGCTCTATTTCTTGTGGTGCTTGGGGTTCTTGCCGCACCGCTCTTTGCCCACCAGCCGCTGATTTTTGATTCCCTCGCGCTCGCAAGTGCCGTCGTAGGCGTTGCGTTTCTACGCCGCCCGGCTCTAGCCACCTCTCTGCTCCTCCTGCCGTTCGTGCTCTTCTCGCTTGCCCAAACGCAGCGCACACTGCAACCCGATGCACTCACACTTCTCGCGGGGCGCTACCAGATTCTGAGCGGTAGAGTGGAAACCGCGCCAGAGCCGACGCGGCAGGGTGGTCTGCGCTTCGTCTTGGCTAATCCGCAGGGCCAGACGCAGGTCACGACACGCACAGCTCTGCCTCTTCCTCTCCACAGAGGCGACTTTGTCACAGCGCATGGTCGCTTGGAGCTCCCTCCGCGTGCTACCAACCCCGGTGAGTTCGACTACCGTGCCTACTTGCTGCGCCAAGGGATTCACACCGTGCTCTATGCCAACCGCGTGGACATGCAGCTTCTGCTACGCCGCGCCACGCCCGCCGAGCGGCTCCGAGAGACGATCCGAGGTGCCTGCCACGCCCATCTCTCACCCGAAAACGCAGGACTGCTCGCTGGACTGCTCGTCTCGGATCGGAGCCAGCTTCCCGCAAACCTCCAAGATGCCTTCGCCCGCACCGGCACGATCCATATTCTCTCCACCTCGGGCTTGCATCTCAGTGTCTTTGCCGGGATTCTTGTCGCGCTCTTTGGCCGAGGAAAGCCGCTCCCGACACTTCTGGCGCTGGCACTGCTCTGGACCTACGCCCTCGCGGCGGGCACAGGCGGCGCC
>JANNDD010000558.1:0-3552 GCA_031387365.1 Armatimonas sp.
CACCGCTTTCCCGTGGATGGGGAGTATCTCTTTAAGCTGGGTCTCAATGGCACGCGCCCCCTCGGCTCCGAGCCGCTTGCGTTTGTGCTCTGGCTGGACGGCAAGAAGGTCCAGACCCTCACGATTGATGCCGAGGGCAGCTCGGGCTTTGCCTTTGACCGGCAAGATCTTGCCGGCAGGACGCTGGAGTGCCGCTTAAAAGTAAAGTCGGGCGACCACTGGATCGCGGCCACGATTGAGAACCTCTACGAAGGGCTCCCTCCTGACTGTGGCGGCCCCAACCCCTCAAAGCGAAAAGTTGCACCACGGGAGTTTAAGCTGCCTCCGGGCTTTCCCCCCGAGCGCGTGGCGGAGTTTCGCAAGCGCTTCGAGGAGCGCCAGAAAGAAAAACCACAGCTCAATGATGCCCGTGTCAATACGGTAGAGATCGGTGGCCCGTATGCGCAGACGGAGGGACCACGTGAAGCAAGCCTGCGCAAGGTCTTTGTCTGTGGGCACCTGCATGGTGACCATACCGCAGCCTGCACGCCCAAGATCCTCAAGAGCCTCGCGAGCCGCACGTTCCGCCGCCCTGCGAGAGCCGACTGAGCTCCTTGGCTGTCGCAGGGCGGCGGAACGTGCGGCTCGCGAGGCTCTTGAGGATCTTGGGCGTGCAGGCTGCGGTATGGTCACCCTGCAGGTGCCCACAGACAAAGACCTTGCGCAGGCTTGCTTCACGTGGTCCCTCGGTCTGTGCGTACGGACCACCGATCTCTAGCGTATTGACACGGGCATCGTTGAGCTGTGGCTTTTCTTTTTGGCGCTCCTCGAAGCGCTTGCGAAACTCGGCGGCTCGCTCCGGGGGGAAGCCGGGGGGAAGCTTAAACTCCCGTGGCGCGACTTTTCGTTTCGAGGGATTAAGGCCGCCACAGCTGGGAGGGAGTCCCTCATAGAGCCGCTCAATCGTGGCCGCGATCCAGTGGTCGCCCGACTTTACTTTTAAGCGGCACTCCAGCGTCCTGCCGGCAAGATCTTGCCGGTCAAAGGCAAAGCCCGAGCTGCCCTCGGCATCAATCGTGAGGGTTTGGATCTTCTTGCCGTCCAGCCAGAGCACAAACGCAAGCGGCTCGGAGCCTAGGGGGCGCGTGCCATTGAGACCCAGCTTAAAGAGATACTCCCCATCCACGGGAAAGCGGTGGGTGGTATGAAGCGCATTGGGCAGGTTCAGGCCGGTCACATCGTAGCTCGCGGGCACGGCGGTTACCTGGTTGATATTCCTGCCGCCTGCCTCGTGGCGCACAAGGGTGGGGGCGAGCAGCTCTGGGCCAAAGACGGCGGCACGGGCGATCTTCTCGGCAGCGGCGACATACTTCTCCATCTGCGACGAGGAGAGCGAGAGGACATCCCCAATATTGTCGAAGCCGTAGCCGGAGTCGTCCTGAGGGAAGTCATCGGCGGGGCGGAAGTCCACGCCTAAAAGCTCCTGAACCGTGTTGTTGTACTCCGCGCGGTTGAGCCGGTGCGCGGTCACCCTCCCCGAATTGATTGGTGTTGCTTTATCCGCCCGCTCCAGCTCGCCATGAATATTTCGTATCGCCGCAGCGTTTTCTGCCGCTGTGGGCCGTGGCGAGCCCTTGGGAGGCATCTCCCCCGTCTGGATCTTCTGGAGAACACTCTCCCACGTCTCACGCGCGTGCTGCGCCGAGTTCGCCTTCTGGAGCGTCTTGAGGTCTAGGCCACCCGCTTTTGTCTGCGAATCGTGGCAGGCGGCGCAGTGCTTGGCAAAGTACGGCTCAAGCGCCTGCTCCAGAGGAGGTGCTTGAGCTGTTTTTGCTGCTTGTTTCCCCGATGTCGGCAACGCTGCTACGCCGACCAGAAGGGAGAGGCTCAGTGGAGGTCCCCAGAGCTGCCATGCGCGCGTCATCGATTTTGTCCCTTTTGTAAAGCTTGATAATTAATTACGTTGGATTATAACACGACACGTACAGCCCTGTCACCCTACGGCAGTGTTGCCAGGAGCCGATGGCCTGTGGGGAGCAGGGACTTCACACGGGCGCGGTACTGCGTAAGGCGCTTTCGTAGGGGCGGGACGAGGCTATCGCGGTCTTTTCGGCGCTGGGTCGCGCTACGCCGGGAGTCGTCCACGGCGACAAAGGCGGCGCGAAGGGCGGTGCAGTCACTGTCGAAGCTCTCTTTGGTGTAGCCGCCCACCACACTCAGGGGGCGCTCGCTGGCGGGAATTGCGGTGTCCACGTTGATCTTCCCCCAGACCTCAGAGAGATCGGCGAAGGCTTTAAGCGTGATTATGGCACTCGCAGACGGTGAAGGCTTCTTAGGGAGAGCAGCGGCGTGCGCCGTGCCTGAAAGTGTGGCGGAAATCGCGTTTTTAACCTGATCGAAGCGCAATAATAGTGGCTGGCGGAGTAAATCTCGGCTTGCTGCGGCACGCTGCGCCTCATTCTCAGGCTCTGTGACCAAGGCACTCGCATTTGTCAAGGTAAGTAAGTCTGAGTCGAGCAAAGCTCTCAAGTAGCCACCCTGAAGCGAAAATGAGCGCCCGCTTTCTGCCTCTACTTCGCTCCAATGTACACTGATCCGATGCAAGACCGGCTGAATCTCTTCTGCACTCAACACTGTTGGCATAAGAACCTCCTGAGGTGATTATAACGTGTCTAAGGTTGTGATTGCTAGGAGAATTCCTAATATTTTTGGAAGCTGATCCAAATAGTACTCCACGGAGTCTAGCACCACCGCGCCGTCGTCGAGACGTAGAAACCGCCAGATGCTCCCGGTCGTCACGAGGCCGTAGATCACACGTGGCCCCTTGCCCGCTTTTTCATTGAAGAGCCGCGCTGCCACCATCTCCGCGATGCACTGTCCTAGGCCCGACTTGATGTTATCGTTCTTGGCTTCAACCACCGAGAGTACGGGCGCTTCGATAAAAAATGAGTTCTGCGTCTGAGAGATCAGAAAATCACAGACCCCGCGCAAGCCTTGGGAGTCGTCCACATTGAACTCGATCCCCGAAAACAGCCCAACCCCCGCCCGCCGCCGAATCTCCATCAGCACCGGCATCACAATCAGCTCGGAGCGTGCTTTCTCGGTATGAATTGCCAGCGCCGTGGGGATATTGTCCTTCAGCACCTCCGCAAGCAGCGCACTCGGCTCCACTCCCGCTACCTCTGCGAACAACGACTCCTCCTGCCGCAGTGAAAGCGAGAGTTTCTCCAGAGCACTTGCGAGCGTGAAGTCCGAGTAGGCCATAGCGCTATTTTACCTCTGTCGGAGAGATGTACTCCCGCACTAGCAGTGTGTCATGAAGATGGTCGAAGTCCTGATCGGTCGTGAGAATTATCGCGCCTGTTACTTTGGCTGTGTCGGCAATCCAGAGATTGTTCTTGCCCATCTTGATTCCTCTGCGGTGGCTATATACATCTATCTCGACATAAGCAGGCAGTAAACCGGGGCTATCCATCGGGACTATACGAAACACAGAAAACAGAAAGGAGAGCTGCGCGAGAGCGGGCTCACCCCAGAGGCGGTAGGTGGCAAAGGCTCTGGCCTCTGCTTCGC
>JANNDD010000513.1:0-3417 GCA_031387365.1 Armatimonas sp.
GTAACATGCCTAACAACGGCGCAATCTCGAACTTGCCTAATGACGCCATCGCTGAAGTCCCGACGCTGGTAGATAGATCCGGCCTGCAGTTCACGACGGTTGGGGCGCTGCCGCCACAGCTCATTGGCTACATGATGCCGCACGTCACCCAGCACGAGCTCTTTATCCGCGCCGCAATGGAGGGCCGCCGCGACCATATCTACCAGGCCGCCATGTTCGACCCGCTCACCGGCGCGACCCTCTCCACCGATGAGATCGTCGAGATGTGCGATGAGCTGATTGTGGCCCACGGGGAGTTCCTGCCGCCTCTGGACACCAAGAAGACCCTCGTCCCCACCAGCGGCAAGACCTTCAACCCGCCCACGCCGCAGGAGCTCCGGGCAAGCTGGGACGCCGCACAGAAAGAGGGCCACGAGGACGATCTGCTCAGTTGGCGCGTCCTGGGACCCTTTGCTCGTCCCTTTGGAGAGAGTGGTGTCAGCACAGACTGGGTCGCGCCCGATGCCGACGAAGACATCTTTGCTAGCGGCGAGCACAAGACCGGCTGGCGGGAGACGATTGCCAATAAGAAGGGCTACGTGAATCTTGGCCGAGCCATTGGCAACCACGACAACGCCGTGGCCTACGCCTACACCGAGCTAGAGTCGGTCCATGCCCGCGAGACATTCCTCAAGTGCGGCTCCGACGATGGCATTAAGATCTGGATAAACGGAGTCGTGGTGCATAACAACGATGCCCTTCGTGGCTACACCGAAAAAGAGGACGAAGCCCCGATCCGCTTGGAGGAAGGTGTCAACCGGATCCTGGTCAAGATCACCAACGCCGTGCATGGCTGGGGCTTCGGAGTCGCGGTTCCGAGGCCGAATTTTTAAGCCAGCCCCCTAACCCCCGCCCGGCAGGGGGAATACAAGGAATCAGATTCCTATTTGTCCCCCCGTTGCACGGGGGTTAGGGGGCAGCCTACTTCGGGATCGCTGCGGTGAGATTGACGGGATCGCCATCGGTGATAAGGATATCGTCCTCGATGCGAATACCGAGGGATTTCTCGGCTAAGTAGAGGCCCGGCTCGATGGTGATGACCATGCCGGGCTTCAAGACGCCATCGGGGAGCGCGTCGTGGACGTCTAGGCCCAGGCCGTGCCCGATGCCATAGGTGTAGCAGTCCGGCATCCCGGCTTTCTCAAACACGGCACGCGATGCCCGATCCACCTCCCACATCGCCGTTCCAGAGCGCGATGCGGCAATTCCGGCGAGCTCTGACTCCAGCACGAGGTTGTAGAGGTATTGTTGCTCATCGGTGAAGCGCCCCGAGACGGGATAGGTGCGGGTCACATCGGCGGCGTAGCCCGCAAACGCTGCGCCTGCATCAATCAGCACCAAGTCGCCGTCTTGGAGAATCTGGTTGTTGTCCATGTAGTGCAGCACGGTCGCGTTGAGCCCACCGCCCACAATCGGGTTGTAGGCATGCTCGCCCCCGTGCTTGCGGAACTCGTTTTCCAGCGCCTCCGCGACCACACGCTCACTCACGCCGGGCTTGATCGCAGCAAATGCCGCTTTGTAGCCGTCTACTGTTGCGTCTACCGCTTTCTGCATCAGCGCCAGCTCATCGGTGGATTTTATCGAGCGCAGCTCAATTAATAATTGCGTTTTATCCTCAATAGCAATACCTGGGACACGCTCGCCCACTTGACGGAACGCCGCGAGGTCCGAGGAGACCGCGCCAGGATAGACCGAGTACGGATGCAGGCAGGCCAAGCGCCGCCCGCGCCGTGCAGCGCTAGTGAGTGCCCCCGCGATCCCGCCGCTCCGCCCGATACTCGTGAAGCCGGTTTTCTCTTTGAGTGCCTGATTAATCGGATCTCGGTAGCCATCCCAGTGCTCGCGCTCCGGATCGCGTGACTTTAAGAGCAGCGTGATGCGCTTGCTCGGATCAGGCGCGGTCGGATCGAAGACCACGGCGGCTCCCGGCTCGTTGGTGATTCCCGTGAGGTAGATAAAGTGCTTGTTGGCCGTCCAGCGCCCTAAAAGGGGCGGGCCGCCCTCGCCCGCGAAGACCACACCCGCCGCACCACTGAGCCCCTCCAGCACACGCTCACGTCGCGCTGCATGCTCCGCCACTGAAATTCCGTTCATGGCCGGGATTGTACCCGCTCAGCGCAGGTTAAAAACGAAGAGTGCTGCGCCAAGCGCCAGAAAGACGGTCAGTGCCAGCCAGAGCCGCCAGAGCCGACGTGCGGTGGCGGCTTGGATGAGCAGACCCCCTAGTGGCAGGAGCGCCATGACGGAGACAGTGAGTAGGGCACCGGGAGTGGGGTTGTTCTGGATCACCTGCGCCGCCATCACTCCGCCCGCCATCACGCCAATGACCACGGGAAAGAGGGTCAGGAACCGTGTCCAGAGCGGCTGCCGAATGCCGATGGAGAGGAGCAAGAGCATCGCGCCTGTCAGCCCCGTGAGTGCCAGACCGGTGTTGAGCTGCCTTCCCCCTGCCGAGCCCATGCCTGCAGCCGCGGGAGCGAGGATGAGCAGAAGAAGCGGGAAGAACCACCAGCGAACCCCATCTTTCAGTGCCTTCTCTCCCACGAAAGCCTCGACTGGAAGGCGCACCGGGGCGGCTTGTTCTGGCTGCTTGAGCTGTGCCTGGCCACCACCAACCTGTCCGAGCTCGCTCGCCAGATCGAAGCGTGCCAGCCGCTCTTTCAGGGCCGAGAAAGGAATCGTCCGCTCGGATTCGTCTGCGTGCTCGGCGGGGTCCTCGGGGCGAGCGCGTTCTAGGAACTCCCGTAGCTTACGGTCCGGCCCCAGCTCCGCGCGTCCGACCAGCTCCTGCGCCAGCTCAGCGATGTAGGGCTCCCCGATGGCTCTTAAAAAGAGAGAGAAGCGCCCCTCGATCAGCGCCCGGCGGGACTCGTCCCAGTTTCGTGCCGCCCCGGTGAGCAGCTCATCGAGAGTCTGTGCGACGGTTCCATCCGAGAAGACAAGACGGCCTGGTTGCCCCCCAGCCTCCGCTGCCTGTTTGACAAGAGGTAGAGGTAAAGGTGAAGGAAGGGTGGCAGGCAAACCCACTGCCGCCGCTTGCAGCGCCTCGGCGAAGGTGCGGGCGGTCTGGTAACGATCCGCCTTGTCCTTGGCGAGCGCCTTCACCAGAACCGTGTCCAGCGCGTCACTGATTCCGGTAGGGGGCGGTGCCTCGTTCTCAATGGCGGTTTTCCACGAGAACGGATTGCGTGTGTCGGCGGCGACAAAAGGCCGTTTGCCCGTGAGCAGCTCGTAGAGGACCACCCCCATGCCCCACAGATCCGAGCGCCAGTCGGAGTCGGCTTTCTCCGCGAAGTCCTCGGGAGCCATGTAGGGGTAGGTTCCTCCGCCCCCCGCCACCGAGGCCGTCCCCAGCGCTTCCGCCAGCCCAAAGTCCGT
>JANNDD010000573.1:0-7323 GCA_031387365.1 Armatimonas sp.
TCGAGCGAATTCTCGAGAGTGACCTCGAAGCCCTTGCCCCGCAGAGCCTCCGCAAATAACTCTCCCACTTCCTTGGGCTGATGCCCGTCCCAGCCGCCCCAGACGACCAGCGCTTTTCTTGTTGACATAGACCAAAGGATACCCCACAGGCGGTATACTGCCGCCGTGTCAGGGATTTTTTTTACGTTTGAGGGACCCGATGGTGCTGGGAAGACCACACAGATCGGGCGGCTGGAGACGGCGCTGGCCGAGCGTGGCTACACAACACTGCGCACCCGTGAGCCCGGCGGCGACTTTGTGGGTGAGCAAGTACGCCAGCTTCTCCTGGATCGCAGCGCCATGACACCTGAAGCGGAGTTCTTACTCTTTGCCGCCAGCCGTGCCCAGAATGTTGCGCACGTGGTGCGGCCCGCGCTGGAAGCCGGAAAAATCGTCCTTTGTGACCGCTTCACGGACTCGTCGCTGGCCTACCAGGGCTTTGCGCGGGGGCTCTCGGTTGAGTTCATTCGTGCCGCCAACGCCTTTGCGACCCGTGGCCTCACTCCGCACAAAACTTTTCTGCTTGATGTACCTGTGTCCATCGGCAAGGCACGGCGCTCTACGGGCGAGACAAATCGGCTAGACCGCGAGGCGGAGGCGTTTCATGCCCGAGTGCGCGAGGGCTATCTCCGTGTCGCTGCCGAGGAGCCCGAGCGTTTCGTGATTATTGACGGCACCCAACCCGAGGCGAGCGTTTTCGCCCAGCTCTGGGGGGCGGTGCAGGCACTCCTGCTGTGAGGCGCCTGCCGTTCTGGCCGGTGTTGGCCGGAGCGCTACTGCTTTGCCTGGGTAGTATTGCTCTCGCAGCGCTGATGGGGGAGCGAACTTTGAGTTTGTCTGCGGCGTGGCACGAGCTTCTTCATCACGGAAGGATTGTCTGGGAGTTTCGTCTGCCACGCATTATCGCCGCAGCATTTGTGGGGGCGGCACTGGCGGTGGCGGGAGTTGGCTTGCAGGGTCTCACGGGAAACCCGCTGGCTGATCCCTATCTCGTTGGAGTTGCTTCAGGAGCCTCGCTCGGCGTGGGTATAGGAGTGCTTCTGGGAATCGCCGACACGCCGGGGCAACCCCTGCTCTCACTTCTGGCACTGGCCTGCGCCTTGCTGGCAACGGGGCTCGTCTTCACACTCGCTCGCTCAGGCAGGCAGCTCTCCCTCTCAGGATTTCTTCTGGCTGGTGTCGTCGTCGGGACTTTTTTGGCCGCGCTGGTCAATCTTTTGCTCAGCCTTGCGGGAAAAGACCAGAGCCTGATCCTACGGCGGCTCATGGGCTATCTGGACAATGTGGAGTGGCAACAAATCGCGATTCTTGCGCCCGTGACCGTGCTGGGAGCCGTGGTGCTCTCGCTCTGTGGCAAAGGCCTAGATGCGATGGCGTTTGGGGAGGCGACGGCACGCTCGGTGGGGGTGGAAGTGGAGCGTTTTAAGCTTGGCGTGCTCGCCCTGATCGCGCTCCTCACGGCGTGCGCGGTAGCGGTCTCGGGAGTGATCGGGTTCGTCGGGCTGGTCGTTCCGCATCTTGCACGTGCGCTCCTAGGGCCGCCGCACCGCCCGCTGGTGCCCGTGGCCGCGCTGCTCGGTGCTGCACTTCTCGTGCTGGCGGATCAGCTCTCTCGAAGTATTGTCCCGGGCACTCTCTTGCCTATAGGAGTTGTGACAGCACTTTTGGGTGCGCCGTTTTTTGCGTCTCTGCTTCGCCGCCAGCTCTGAGAGGATGCTCGACTCTCTGAGTACTTGCTACTGCGCGCGTTTGGCCAAGGCGTCGTGATTGTAAACAGTGATATGGTAGGTTGTGTCCACGGCAATGTAGCCCTTTTGCTTGAAATAGCCCATCGCTTTATTCACGGACTCCCGCGATGCCCCCACCAGGCTTGCCATGTCGTTTTGCGTGAGCCTCAGCCCGATCAGGCGGCCCCCGGCAACATCGGTGCCGTGGGTCTTGGAGAGGTGCAGGAGCTGGCTGGCAATGCGCCCATAGACATCCTGGCTGGAGAGTGAGCGAATCCAGCTTGTCGCGCGGCGCAGGCGGCCCGCAAGCTGCTTCAGAAGCTCGACAGCGATTGCAGGCACGGCATGCAAACACGCATGGAAATCATCAGCAGGCAGTACCAGCACTTCCGTGGGCTCCAGGGCAACCACATCGGCGGAGCGCTCCTCGCCATCCAGAACCGAGAGCTCGCCAAAGAAGTCACCTGGGCGATAGATTGCAATAATAGTCTCGTCCTCAGAGTCGAGGTAGGCACACTTCGCCTTCCCCGATGTCAGAATGAACAAGGCATCCCCCGGGCTGTCGCGCCGGACGATCACATCGCGCTCGGCGTAGCTTTGCCGCTTCAGGTGTTTTGCGACATACTCCAGCTGCTCATCGGTGAGCCCGGAAAAGAGTGGAACCGCCCCCAGTGCCTTTGCTAGCATCATGTGCCTGTTATACCCGAGCTTCAGTCAGGGTCGCAACGATCCCTCGAAACAGACAAGCACCCTCTGCGGAGCCCAAACCCACTCGGGTAGCCCGCTCCGGGTGAGGCATCATCCCCATCACATTGCGATTAGGCCCCCCCACAATCCCCGCGATATCGTCTAGGGAGCCGTTTGGGTTCCCACTAGCATACCGAAATAAAATCTGATCGTCTGCAATAAGCCGCGCGTGGGTCGCTTCATCGCAGACATAGCGCCCTTCGCCATGTGCAATCGGGATCGAGAGAGTCGTGCCTCTCTCACAAGCACGAGTGAACGGTGAGTGAACGGTCTCGACACGCAGATCCACGTGCTTGCAAGCAAACTTCAGCCCCTCGTTGCGAGCAAGTGCTCCGGGCAAGAGCCCCGCTTCGCAGACGATCTGGAAGCCGTTGCAGATTCCCATGACGAGGCCACCGTCTTGGGCGAACTTCGCCACTTCGTCCATGATTGGCGCAAAACGAGCAATCGCTCCCGCTCTTAAAGCATCACCGTAGGAGAATCCGCCTGGGACGATCACCATATCCACGCCTTGCAGATCCGTGTCGCGGTGCCAGAGGAGCTTAGCCTCGCCACAGCCTAGTTCCTGCCAAGCGTTTGCTGCATCGCGGTCGCAGTTGGAGCCAGGGAAGACAATCACCCCTGCGGTAAACACGCTCACCCCTCCACCTCAGCTACCTCAATGCGATACGACTCCATCACGGGGTTGGCCAGCAGCTTCTCACACATCGCCGTGGCATCTGCCGGAGTCTGGGTCTCCAGCTCGATCACTTTTCCCACACGGACATTTTTCACATCGGTGTAGCCCAGGCTGTGGAGCGCTTCCTGAATGGTGCGACCCTGAGCATCCAGGAGGGAAGGCTTGAGCGTGACGGTAACAGTGACTTTGGGCAAGAGAGGTTCCTTTCGAGTACTAAAAATCTTGGGTGGGACGCTTTCCAGTATGCCATGACTTTTGGGGGACTGTCAAGGAAAAAAGAGAGCTTCGTTTTTCGCCTCGCGTCTCTTTTCTTATTTCTGCTATCTCTTTTTTTTTATTACTCTTATAGTAGTAGTAGAGGAGAGGCTAGCCTGTGGATAACTCCCTAAAATAGGGCAAACACTTTGAATTACAAAGTTAAATAATTTGACTAAAATAGCAAACAAAGAGAGAACATTTAAATATTATTAGCATAATAAATAAATTTTTTTGGCAAACAGAGTTATCCACATGCCTGTGGATAACTCCCTCTAGCCTGTGGATAACTCGGCAGTTATCCACAGGCTGGCTAAAAGTTATCCACAGGTTATCCACAGGCAAATGGCCGTTTGCTAAAAGTTATCCACAGGCTGGCCAAGTTATCCACAGGTTATCCACAGGTTATCCACAGGTTATCCACAGGTTATCCACAGGCTATGGGGATAACTTTTTTTTAAGAGATCGGTGAAATGAGCTGATTTCTTTAGGATTTAATTTGAGACAAATATGAGACAATCTCATAAATGCAGAAGTCTCTAAAGAACTGTAGAGGCATGCAAAAGCAGATCGGGCTGCAATAGCCCGATCTGCTGGATAGGAAAGACTTATAGAGCTCGGAGAGAGGTTTAAGAGCTGGACTCGTGACGAATCTGGCCCGTTAGCTCTGTGACAAGCTCACGGAGCGTGTCATCGCCTGTGAGCTGCTCACGGAGGCTTGTGCAGGCGTGCATGACGGTCGTGTGATCGCGACCCCCGAAGAACTGACCAATGCCGGGCAGGCTGGTCTCCGTGAGCTCGCGCATGAGTAGCATTGCCACTTGCCGGGCACGAGCCGTCTCCTTGTCGCGTTTCTTACCCTTGAGCACTTCTGGATCGAGCCCGTAGCGGCGCGCCACGACCTGCTGGATGATGTCGGCTGTAATGCGGCCTCGTGGCCCCGCAGACGCGGCTTGTGCGGCTTCTAGGAGGGCTACAGGGCCGCCTTGGGGATCGCCTGGAAGGCTTATTCCAGCCGAGGCAAAGTAGCGCTCTAAAATATCTGAGGCCAGCTCTTCCGTGACGGGAGAGTTCACCAGCGAGGCGTAGGCGACCAGCTTGACCAGTGCGCCTTCCAGAGTGCGGATATTACTCTGCACCAGCCGCGCCATGTAGAGCAGCACATCGTCGGGGATGCGCATGCGCTCAAGCTCCGCTTTTTTCTGCAGGATCGCCAGGCGCGTCTCTAAGTCTGGTGGGGCGATATCGGCGATCAGCCCAGACTCAAAGCGTGAGCGCAGGCGCTCGTCCATCATTTTTAGCTCACGCGGGCTGCGATCCGACGAGATCACGATCTGCTTGCCAGTCTGATACAGCGCGTTAAACGTATGGAAAAACTCTTCGTTGGTCTTGTCTTTGCCCGCGATGAACTGAATATCATCGAGCAGGAAGACATCCACGTTACGCCAGCGCCGTCGAAACTCTTCCATCTTGCCTTCACGGCTAGCTTTGACATAGGCTGTGGTGAAGGCCTCACCGGAGACATAGCAGACATGCGCCGCGCCGCGCTGGGCCGCAACTTCGTGGCCGATTGCGTGCATCAAGTGTGTCTTGCCGATTCCGGGGGGGCCGTAGAGAAAAAGGGGATTGTAGACCTCCCCTGGGGCGTGTGCAACCGCGTGAGCACCGCCTTCCGCAAGCCGGTTACTCCGGCCCGTTACGAAAGCATCGAAGGTGTAGCGCGGGTTGAGCTGGGGGGCATCAGGGTAGGGTGCCTGAACTGCCGATGCGTTGGCCTGTGGGCGCGAGACAGTGACCGTATTGGTTCTGGGTTTGGGGGGAGCAAGCGGAATCCGGGGACTAGGGACAACAACAATCTCCGCTTCTAAGACGAAAGGCTCCCCTTGAGGCTCTGGTAGTGCGGCTACCAGAGCCCCATTGGGGGCGGAAACCTGTTCGGAGCGGTTGAGCGCTTCGGTCGGAGCGAGGAAATGACCGTCGGTCGGTGCCTCGAACAGGCTTGGTGTGATCGCCTTTGGTTGGCCTGACTGCTCAGCAAAGGTGCGGCTCTGCGGTTGCAGCAAGGCAAACTGAAGTCTGACTTCCCGATCCAGAATCTCTTCTAAAAGCCCCTGGATGAGCGGGGTATGTCGCTTCTCTACCCATTCACGTGTAAAAGCGGAGGGAACTCCCAGTATCACTTGGCAGATAATCCGCCCCTCGACCATGAGCTCATTTAGAGCCAGTGGCTTCAGAGTTCGAATATGTGCCTCAAACGTGGGCTTATTTACCCGGGATGCAAGCATCCGCAGCGCACGGTCCCAGGCGCGCCGCAAGACGATGGGGATTTCTTCGTCTTCAAATTGTAGTTGTTCGCTCACGTCCTTTTTGTGCTCCCCGTCCCAAATCCACCAGGCAAATTCTGGCGAGGAGACGGGGGGATTCTAGCCCACACAGAGGCTAGCCGCAAGGAGCATGAAACCGTCGTTTGTTGTGTGTAGCCAGCGTCAGGAGTGTTAAATTCGCGTGAATACTAGCATTAAACTTTTTAGCTTACAATACTCGTTGAACCTGTACAAACTGCCGAAAACACAGGTACCATGAATGGGGTAAACAGATGTTTAATAATAACTTAAATGATATTAAAAAATAACTATAGATATAAAATGATACTTAGAGTAGTGCTTTTATCGGTGCTTCTCTCTGTTGGTTTTTCGTTTGCCTGTTCGCACTGGGCAAACTCCGATGGCCGCAGTGCTGTTGCCTTGAATCTCTTAAACCTGACTTTGTTTGTTTTTTACACTACTAAAACCCGGGAAAAGGCACTCGCTTGTTTGCTTGCTGCCTCGGGCATTTTCGGGCTTGTGGAGCTGCTCGCCGACTTCCTCTGTGTCCGTTGCACCCACACGCTAGACTACGCACTGGCGCACTCCGCGATGTTGTTGGAGTCACCGTGGTGGATGCCACTTTCGTGGGCTTTGGTGGCGGTTCAAGTGGGGGTTTTAGGAGACTACGGGATTTACCGCTTTGGGCTTCTCAAAGGTGCTTTGCTCACGGGTATTTTTGGCGCAATTCTGATCCCCTTTTACGAAGAAATGGCTTGGGGAGCGCACTGGTGGCGCTACAAAAACTGCCTGATGCTGGGGCATACTCCCGTTTATATCATTGTTGCGGAGGCCGTGATCGGAGCGGGCTTGGCGCTAATGGGCCACTTCGCCCTGCGTGCTCGCTCGCTAAAAAATGCCGCCCTCATCGGAGCCGCCGCTGGTTTGGTGACGATTTTCGGGGGAATGCTCGGCTGGGGCATCGTTGAGTTTCTTGGGCGCGGTGCGCGGCCTGTGTGGATAGCCCCCTGACCCCCGCCCGGCGGGGGGAATTAAAGGAATGCGTTGATCTCGTCGGGGTTGATGCGGCGCGGGAGGATGAGCACTCTAACTTGGTAGGTGAGCGTCTCGCCTTCATTCAAGACAATTGGTTCGTGAAAAAGCGGCGCGGGGCCGAAAAAGTGGTAGTCGGGCTTGGCGGCTCCGTAGAAGGGCTCTGGGTAGCGAGTATTTCTTGAGTTTGGCAGAAAGACAACGGCACAGTCCTTGCCGTCTGGCGTGGTGCCTTCGATCCCGCCCCACTTGTAGCGCTCGCCGGTGCAGCGCGTGGTGACAGTGCCATCGTCGAAAACGAGCTGGGCGTCTTTTAGGTCATTTCTGAGGCGCACGAAGAGGCCGCCGTAGCCGCCCCATGTGGTGAACGGCGTCCGGTCGAGCGTTACGTCTTCCTGGGCTGTCAGCATAGTGCGCCAGGTGAGTGCCATATCTCCGGATTCCTGTAGCTGGCAGCACCACTGACGAAATTCTTCAAGCCTTATTTTCTCCTGATCTTTCCACCAAACTCCACTAGTGA
>JANNDD010000592.1:0-9242 GCA_031387365.1 Armatimonas sp.
CTGTATAAAGGCAAGATCAACTCTCGCCTGACCTCGCTGGATCAGCTGGATGGCGGGATTTGTGGGAACACCCATGAGTGCGCGGATAAAGTCGTAGCCCCAGTAGAATCGTGCGTGCTTTGCACTCGCGATCCCTTCCTCAGGAGAGTTTTCGCGTGGGTTGGTGACGCCGTGCAGGAGAACCACTAGCCGGGGCCGGTTCGGGGAGAAGGCAAACGACTTGGGCTCAAGCCCGAGCTGTGGCAGGTTGTTCTGGATCGTTGGGTTTTGCAAAACTGCATTCTGCGCTACGGTAGGAGCAGCCGCACACAGGACGAGAGGGAGGAGCGCCAGCATGCGGGGCGTAAGTTGTCGAAAGTTCAGAGTTTTCATTTTCCAGGTTCCTTGGTTCATCAAGTGGTTAAGTTGTCCCCATCATAGGGGGCTACCGTAAAGCGCCAGTGAACCTACCGTGAGAAAACCGTGAAAAATAAAAAACTTTAAAAAATCAGGCGGATTTAGCGGATTCTTGCATGATAAGCGCCACCAGGTCGTAGAATGCCTTCCAGGCTGCTCGGACTTCGTCGGTGAGCTGCTCCACACCGAGCTTTGCCTCCAGAGCGTAGAGAAGTGCCTCCCCGACGACAGCATAGTGTGCGTCTTCGGCTCCGTAGAGCTTGTGATTCCGCCCGGACTGCCAGAGCGTGGGCACCAGGTTGTCCAGGCGATCCAGGCTGCTGATAAGTGACTCCAGCATCTGGGTGAACTTTGCCTCCTGAAGGCTGAGCTTATTACTAAAAAGAGGACGAACGCCAGGAGCGATGGTGAAGAGCCTAGTGTAGAACAGCGCTGCCAGCGTCTGTGTGTCCTCGGGGTTTTGGGTCAGTGCCCTCTCCAAGAGGGAGCGTAGGAGCGCTTTTTGGGACTCCATCATGGTTGTGCCTCTTCCGATTCGGGGTAAAGCTGGGGAATCAAGACCGCCTCGGCTCGCTCGTACTTGAGCGCTCGGTCTCGCTCTGACTGAAATAGCTCGGTGCCCAGCGCTTCTTCTAGCTGCTGCAGATCGTCATCGAAGGGGTCTTCAAAATCGTACTGTTGCTGTGGCTGAAGAAGCTCCTCCAGGCGCAGAAAAGTTCCCCAGAGGTGAGCTGCCACACGCTGACGCGAGAGAGAGGAAGAGAGAGTAGGAGCCTGAGTGGCTTCTTTAAGAGCAAGACGAACCAGGTAGCGTGCGCAGTGGAGGAGGTGGATAATCGCCCCCATCGCCTCGGCTTGCTTGAGCCCTTGTCGGAACCAGTGACGCCCCTGAGCGAACTCACCGCGCAGAAAATGAAGACGCCCTTGCCCTATCTGAAAGAGAGTCTGGCTGGTTCCCATACCAAGCTGCTGGGTTATCTGGAGACCTTCCTGGATATACCGCTCCGCTGCCGGAAAGTCCTCAATCTCTAAAAGAATCTCGTAGAGGTTCCAGAGAATCACCACCGCAAAATGATCATCCCCGATCCGCCGTGCCAGTGCCAGCGCCTCTTCCTCTAGAGGCACCGAGCCTCTTAAATTGCCACAGTTGCGCTCGGCATGACCTAGCTGGAAAAGGGCAAAGCCAAGGCTACGCTGATTACCGACGATTCGGTAGAGAGCGAGGCTATGTTCCAGGTACTTTCTTGCGGTCGGGAGATCCTTCTGAACCACATAGAAAACGCCACACTGGATCGCGGCGGCGGCCTTCTGGGGAAGGCTCCCCTGACTCTCTAAAAATGCATAGGCCCGCAGGCACTCTTCCATAGCCTCCCGGTTGTCAATGCGAGGGTTTGTATCCCGTATCGAAGCCGTCGCCATGCACTGTGTGAGCGCAGCACTGACAGGCTGACCTGCCTGCTCGTAGTACCCCTGGCTCTGTCGGTAGTAGCTCATAGCAAGAGGCAAACGGAGCCGAGCGTGGTACATCCTTCCCAGCACCTCATTGACACGAGCCTTGAGAAGAATTTCCTGGGGAGGGAGAGCGGCCAGAAAGCTCTCCATCAGGCGGATACCGACTTCGTGCTGTCCACGGCGATCCCAGTAGCGGCTGAAGGCAACCGCCAGGCGTGCTCCTAGAATTGGGTCGCTCTGGCGAGCATGCTCAAAAGCCGCTTGGAGGTTTTCTTGCTCTGGTGCAACTCCCTCAAAGTAGCGGTGCTGCTCCGGCGACTCAAAGAGAGTCGCAAGGTGCTCTACATAGGTGCAGAAGTAGCTTAAGCGGCTTTTTTGTGCCGCTTGAAGTCCCTCCGGGGTCTGACGCTGCTGGGCGTAGTGACGCACCGTCTCCAGCATCTTAAAGCGACGCTCTCCATCAGGCTGGGTAAAGGCACTGATGAGAGAGGCCATTCGAAGTGCCTCAAGGTCGAGGAGTACCAGAGGGCTGAGATCCTCACAGATGTGCTCTGCTGCCTCCAGAGTCCAGCCGCCTCGGAAGACAGCAAGCCGCATGAGGATGGCTTGTTGGTCGGGGGTAAGACGTGCAAGGCTCTCCTCCAGTGCGGTATGTAGGCTACTATGGCGTGTCCCTGCCTCTGTGGCGCGTCGTGCAAGCAGGCGCTGATCCCGTTTCAGACGGCTCCGTATCTGCTCCGGTGAGAGCATGCCCAGCCAAGCGGCTGCCAGCTCCAGGGCTAGCGGGAGGCCATCGAGCTCACGGCAAAGTTGAAGAAGCTCCGACTGGTTCTGTGGAGTAAGTGCCAGATCAGGGCGTACTTGTCGGGCACGATCCAGGAGAAGTGCCAGTGCTGCGTCTTCCACGCCAAGCTCCAGCGGCTCCAGCACCAGCTCGTGCTCGCCCGAGATCTGGAGAGGTCGCTGTGAGGTCACCAGACAGCGAAGCTCGGGGACTCCCTGGAGCAGGGACTGGAGCGGCTCTCCCAGCCCCACCACTCCTTCTGCATTGTCCAGTACAAGAAGCGGTTGCCGGTGCACCCGTAGAAGCTGTGTCAGCGCAGGTAGGAGTGCGCCTTTTTCCCTCTGCCCACCAGCGGCTTCATGAACCGCCGCCAGGGCCAGCTCACCGGTCGTGATTTGCTCCAGCGCAACAAAGATCACGTTGCCCTCTCCGCTCTCTGATTCCAGGCGATGCCCTACTTCCAGAGCAAGGCGTGTCTTTCCCACTCCCGGAGGCCCCGTGAGGGTCACGAGGCGTGAGGTACCTCCCTCAGTAAGGAGCGTCCCGAGGCGTTCTTGCTCGGTGACACGTCCCACAAAACTATCCAGAGAGGTAGGGAGTGTGCGCGGCAGAGATACCACGCGACGAAGGGGCACTGCTGGAGCGGGTTCCGCGTGCAAGGCAGGGGTAGAGCGAGCAGATGTCGCACTCAGAGCAACCTTGAGGGAGTCTGGCGGTTGTGTGCGAAGCTCTTTCCAGAAAAGCCGCTCTAGCTCTTTCCAGTGGCGTGCCGCATCGGCGGGTCGCCCCAGCTGCACCAGGAGCTTGAGGAGGTGCTCCTGCGCGGTCTCGCTCAGCGCATCCAGGGCGACTGCGCCCCGTGCGTAGGTCACCGCAGCCTCCGGATCGGTCTCGGTCAGCGACTGTGAAAGCTGGATCAGAGCGCTTCGTAGCCCGTTCTCCAGCCGGTCACGCTCACTGAGCACCCAGGTCTCGTAGAAGCCAGGCAACAGATGGTGCTCATACAGCTCCAGAGCTCGATCCAGTGCCTCGCGGCGTAGCTCCGGGTTAGTACTGGCTCGTTTTAGGCACGACTCAAGCTCAATAACATCACAGACAACCTGTTCCACTTCCAGCCCGACACTAGACCGGCTAGAGCGCAGAACAGACTCCTCAACCGTTCCTACCTCGGCGAGCGCTCGACGCAGGCTCGCGAGCGTCTGCCGAAACCGGGTTCGAGTTACGCTCGGGTCTTCATCGGGCCACAGAAGCTCGATCAGCTCCTCACGGGGCCACTCGCGTAGCGGCGGAAGCGCCAGACGGGCAAGAAGCAGTGCTGTCCGCCGCGTCTCAAAGCGTGTCGTTGCAAGAGTGCCCATGCTCAGCCGTAGCTTCCCGAGTAAATCAACGCGAAGTTTGGGTAGTGTCGCTGGCATACTCTTAAGTATTCAAGAGAGAGCGTGCTCACTCCTGCATTGCGTTCTTCCCCGCTACCAAAAAAATAGGAACCTTGTCTTGTCTTGCCCCATTACTATAACTACCGTGCAAGAAAATGTAATTTTGGTGGATGCGAACGATACCGAGATTGGTAGCTGCGAGAAGCTGGCCGCGCATCTCTACGGCGGGCAGCTCCACCGGGCATTTTCGGTCTTTGTCTTCGATGACAAAAAGCGGCTCTTGCTCCAGCAGAGAGCACGGGGAAAGTACCACTTTGCTGGCCTCTGGACCAATACGTGCTGTAGCCATCCACGCCCTGGCGAGGTGACTCTCGTAGCGGCACAGAGGCGGCTCACCGAGGAGCTGGGCTTCACGGTTGGGCTCACCGAAATTGGGCAGTTTCTCTACCGCGCGGACGATCCCGCAAGCGGCCTCACAGAGCACGAGCTCGACCATGTCTTTGTCGGGCACTTCACCGGTGCGCCTACTCCCAACCCTACTGAGGTAATGGACTGGCGCTGGCAGGCGATGGAGCAAGTTGAGGCGGAACTTTTAGTCACTCCCGAGCGCTTTACTCCCTGGTTCCCTCTGGCGCTTGCCTACATCCGTCGCGCTTCGCTCTAGGGCGATGAACCATTTGTAAAAACTACTCGTCTGGCTAGTAGGTATTTTTATGCCCGCTGGCGAATCTTCTTAACTGATAAGAAAGGCTACTCTATTCATGCAATCTTCCTGTACCCTAGCCCCCGTCCGACGGGGAAAGGCTGCTTTTACGCTCATTGAGCTATTAGTCGTAATCGCGATCATCGCGATTCTCGCCGCGATTCTCTTCCCCGTCTTTGCCCAGGCCCGCGAAAAGGCTCGTCAGACTTCCTGCCTCTCCAACCTGAAGCAGTATGCCCTGGCAAATCTGATGTATGTTCAGGACTACGACGAGACTTTTCCGATGTCGGCGTACCTGAATGTCTCGTGTGTCGCGACTTTCTACTGGGCGGTAACCCCCTACGTGAAGAACAGCCAGATCACGCAGTGCCCCAGCGAGAAAGAGGCGATGAATGTCCAGCTTCTTACCGGTGCGCCCTGTGCCAACACGCCGCCCTTCAATAGTTACGTGGTGAATCCAGCACTCTACGCCAATGGCTTTATCCCAGGGGTTTCGACCCTGAGCCTTGCCTCCGTCAATCGGCCATCCGAGACCGTGATGCACTACGATGGCAATACCAACACGAGCCAGCAACAGCTTGTTCAGGCACGGCACCAGAATATGTTCGATGCCAGTTTCGTGGACGGCCACGTCAAAGCCCTACAAGCCACTCTGACCACCACTGCTGCGCAGCAGTTCACTGTGATGGGCCCGGGCAAGGCACTCAAGACGTATCGAGTCGGTGCAAGCGGCGGGTTCTACGCCGGACAGACCGAGTGTAACGGAATTCCCCAGTAACTCGCCCCGATAAACCGGGGCGTCTTATTGTCCTCGTGCCTCGGACACAAAGGGCGTCCCGCCCATCCGAATTTCTATGGCTGCTTGCAGCCTTTGTGTCGGCGAAGCCGTCAATAAGACGCCCCCGTTCATGGGGGCGAACCGGGAGAAATCGAATGAAAGCAACACGTATCGTTTTGAGTGTCATCGCACTAGGTGCAGTCTCTGCCGCTGTTGCGGCAGACTGGCCGCAGTTTCGAGGTCCCGAGCGTAATGGCCTCTCCAAAGAGACGGGCCTTCTGAAGAGCTGGGCCGAAGGCGGCCCTAAGCTGGCATGGAAAGCCACAGGTCTTGGGGATAGTCACACGACGATCTCCGTGGCAAAAGGCAAGATCTTCGGCATGGGCCTCGTTGGCGATGACGAAAAAGTCTGGGTGCTAGACGAGAAAACCGGTAAGTCGCTCTGGAGCGTAAAGATCGCCGGAAGGATCTCCCTTAATGGCCGTCAAGGCGGCTACGGCTCCCGCGCCACTCCAACTGTGGAGGGGAATTTTCTCTACACGGTCGGTGTGGCGGGCGATGTGCTCTGCATGAAAGTGGCCGATGGAAGCATTGTCTGGCGCAAGAATCTCGTCAGTGATTTCGGCGGTCAGGTGCCCACATGGGGCTACAGCGAGAGTCCCCTGGTGGATGGCGATAAGCTGATCGTTACTCCGGGTGGACCGAATGCGATGATCGCGCTGGACAAGAAAACCGGGGCAACACTTTGGAAGTCACCGCTGAGCAATCGTGTCGCCTACTGCTCCGCCCAGGTAGCAACCGTCAATGGCCAGAAACAGTACATTCAGTTTCTCGGAGAAGGCGTCTTCGGCCTCTCTGCAGTGGATGGCAAGCCCCTATGGAGCTACACGAACCCAGCCAACGGCGTGTGGCGCGAAATCAACTGCTCCATGCCGATCTATTCCGATGGAATGGTCTTCGCCGCCACAGCCTACGAAAAAGGCGGTGGTTTGGTTAAGCTCACAGGAGCACCAAAGGCTGAGGAGCAGTACTTCCGACGCGAGATGCTCAACCACCACGGCGGGATGGTTCTGGTGGGAGACTATCTCTACGGCACGGGCAACAACAGCCTGATGTGTCTGGAGTTCAAGACCGGAAAGATTGTCTGGGAGAGCCGCGCTCCGGGCAAGGGCTCGATTACCTACGCCGATGGCATGCTCTACTGTCGCAGTGAGCGTGGACCCGTCACTCTCGTGGAAGCGAACCCGAAGGAGTATATCCAGCGTGGGCAGTTCGAGCAGCCCGACCGCACCCGCGAGCCCGCTTGGGCCTACCCGGTGGTTGCCAATGGGAAGCTCTATGTCCATGACATGGACACGCTTCTTTGCTACGACATTAAGGATGGTAAGTAGCAATGGCAGACTGGCCCCAGTGGCGTGGCGCACTGCGCAACGGAGTTACTAGTGAGACTATCGGCTGGCGCGGCGGAAAGCCGCGCCAGCTCTGGCAGGCGACTATCGGGCAGGGTTTTTCGTCGGTTGCGGTTAAGAGCGGCAAGCTCTACACCACGGGCAATGTGAATAACACCGACTGGGTACACTGCCTCGATGCCGCCACGGGCAAGGTTGTCTGGCAGTATAAGTATGCCTGCGGGGCCGGAGACTATCCGGGCACGCGCGCTACCCCGACGGTGCACAATGGCAATGTCTACACGCTGAGCCGTGAGGGACTAGCGCTCTGTCTCAACGCCGACACGGGGAAAGTTGTCTGGCAGCAGAAGCTTAACTGTGCACAGCCTCAGTGGGGGATCTGTGGCTCTCCTCTGATTGCCGGAGACCGGGTAATCTACAACCTCGGGCGCAATGGCACAGCACTAGACAAGACCAGTGGGCGCATCCTCTGGCAGAGTGGTACCGACGCTCCGGGCTACGCGGCTCCGGTTCCCTTTAGTGCAGGGGGGCAAGATGGGATCGCGATCTTCGCCGCCAAGGGGCTTGTGGCCGTCAATGCCGCCACGGGCAAGCCACTCTGGCAGTTCCCCTGGGACACCAGCTACGATGTGAATGCTGCCGATCCGATTTTCTCCGGCAACAACGTCTTTATCGCCTCGAACTACGGCAAAGGCGGTGCCTTGTTGAGGCTCGGTGGAGGGCAGCCGTCGGTGGTCTGGCAGACACGGGCGATGAAGAACCACTTTAATACCTGTATCTTGCACAAAGGTTTTCTCTACGGCAACGATGACAACACCCTGCGCTGCCTGGAGTGGGCCACGGGCAGTGAGCGCTGGAGCCTCCGAGGCATTGACAAAGGTGGGCTGATCCTCGCGGGCAACCAGCTCGTGGTGATGGGAGGACGCGGTGAGCTGATTCTGCTGGCCGCCGATCCTAATAAGCTCACCGAGCAAGCGCGAGCCACGGTGCTCAGTGGCACTTGCTGGACACACCCCGTGCTTGCCAACGGAGTGCTCTATGTCCGAAACCAGGAGGGGACGCTCGTCGCTTTAAATATGCGAGCGTAGAAACCCATGGCCTACAGCGACTTTACCTTGCGGAGCGTCGAAAAGGCGTTCGGACTGGAGCTTGAGGAAAAAGAGAGTCTCTTCGGCGATATTGCGTCTATCGCTGTGCCGGAGGGGTTACAGGTTTTTCTAACGAAGTGGGTGCCTATCGCGGTTTCTACCAACACTGAAAAGGCACGCTCTGAGATGATTATCGCCCCTATTCTCATGGCTTTAACGGAGCTTTCTCCCAAACCGTTAGGGCTCTTTTCTGGAGTGACCTTTGATGTTGACAGCGAGCGTGGGTTGACGGGGGTGTGTGACTATTTGCTCAGCCAATCTGATGATTTATTTTTTCCTGGTAGTCCTATTGTTACCGTCGTCGAGGCGAAGAAAGAAAATATTCCGCTCGGGCTCGGACAGTGCTTGGCGGAGCTGGTGGCAGCTCAGCAGTTCAATCAAAGTGAGGGTATCTACCGTGAAAGTCTTCTGGGAGCTGTCACGATCGGCAATAACTGGCGTTTTTTGAAACTCTCTGGCATAAAGGCATGGGTTGATCTGCCGGAGTATGGTTTGGCGGAGCTGGGCAAGATTTTAGCAATCTTATTGAGTGGACTATGAAAAAAGTAAGAATACTAGTGCTTGCGGTGGGCCTCACCGCTTTGATGGGAAGCGGGGCGGCTCTGGCGGATGTGCAGGGCTGGCTGAACTGGCGCGGCCCGGCGGGAACGGGTATCTCTCTGGCGAAGAACCTTCCCACCACGCTAACTGCACCGCTGTGGAGTGTTAAGCTCGCAGGGGGCGGGACTCCCGTGATCGCTAACGGGAAAGTCTATGCACTGGGCTACGAGGGGGTTGGGGCGGACTTGCAAGAAGTGCTGCTCTGTGCTGATGCCGAGACAGGCAAGAAGCTCTGGGAGAAGCGTTTTTCGGACTATCTCTCCGATATCACCTACGATAGATATGCCATTGGGAGCCCAACGGTCGACCCTGAGACCGGCAATGTCTATATGCTCACGTCGGCGGGGATCTTTGCTTGCTTCACCGCCGACGGAAAACCGGTGTTTTCGAATGCGATGATGGAGACACTGGGCCGACTGACGTTCACCAATGGCCGCACGGGTGCGCCGACGATTCTCGATGACTTGGTGATTGTCCGGGGAATCACCAGTAACTGGGGTGGCGACGGAGCGGCGATGGACCGTCTCTACGCCTTCGATAAGAAAAGTGGCAAGCTGGTCTGGTCGTGCAGCCCGGGGCTTGCGCCCAAAGACAAT
>JANNDD010000603.1:0-16117 GCA_031387365.1 Armatimonas sp.
CAAGGCCGCCCAGAGATGGCCACCTAGCCCCGGGTGGCTCTCATCGCCCAGCCAGACATAGCCATCTACGAGGATCAGTGTCAGCTCCGCCAGAACAGGTGCCAGAAGCGCAAGCAAACACGGCAACTCGCGCTTGTAGAACTGGCCGGGGATATACGCCGCGACTTCTTCCACGCGCACCGTCCACTCACGTGTGGGCACCGCATCGTCCCAGTTTTCAAAAAGCACACACGCCGCAATCGCACTGCGATCCTGGTCGTGGTACTGCACATCGGTGGCTGCTATCATGCTCGCTCTATCGCCGTTTTGCCTGCCACGCTAAAGACTACAGCCAACGGGCGGTGGGGCCGAAGTCGGCGCGGTAGTACTCCGAGACGTGGGTTCCAGGTGGGAAGATGGCGTCGAGGGCCGCGAGGTCCTCGGCGGTGAGCGTGAGATTTCTTGCGGCGAGATAGGCTTCGTACTGCGTGGTATTTTTCGGGCCGATGATCGGACTAGTGACGCCTGGCTGGTGTAGCACCCAGGTGAGCGCTACTTGGGACGGATCGTAGCCACGGCTGTCACACCAGGCGACATATTTTTCCACGCTCTGGAGTGCCGACTCGTTGTCACGGGCAAACGGGGCGGCCTTGCTGGCGTAGCGTGCACCGTCGGGGCGGGGTGCGCCCGCGCGGTACTTGCCCGAGAGGAGCCCTCCGGCCAGCGGTGCCCAAGGGATGGTCGCGATACCGTACGCACGGCACATTGGCAGCAGCTCGCGCTCGATACGCCGATCCAGCAGGTTATACGGCGGCTGCTCACAGATAAAGCGATTTAGGTGCAACTCTTTACTGGCCCACAGGCTTTCGAGAACTTGATACGCAGCAAACGTGCTGGTGCCGATATAGCGCACTTTCCCCGAGCGCACCAGATCGTCTAAGGCACGCAGAGTCTCGTCAATGGGAATAGACGACTGAGGGCGGTGAATTTGGTAGAGATCAATGTGATCCGTGTTCAGGCGGCGCAGGCTATCCTCACAGCCCTTGATAATGTGGTAGCGGTGCGAGCCCATGTCGTTGGGGCCATCGCCCATGCGGTTGTAGACTTTCGTGGCAAGAAAGACTTTCTCGCGTTTGTCACCCGCCAGCGCCTTGCCCACAATCGTCTCACTGACGCCACGCGTGTAGACATCGGCGGTGTCGAAGAAGTTAAAGCCATCGTCAATAGCGCGGTGCATCAGCGCAATCGAGTCGGCCTCGGAGCAGTCGTCGCCAAAGTTCATGCAGCCCAGGCACAGCTCCGAAACCTGTACACCGGTGCGTCCAAACGGTCGGTAGTTCATACGGGAATTCTACCTGATTTCGCTTCCTGCAATAGCCCCACCCACAGGAACGTGGGCGTCTACGGGCCTGCGGCCACGATGTCGCTCCGCGACTGCCGATCCCTCTGGCCCTCTCTAGGAGAGGTGGTGGATGATGCCGTTAGAGTATCCGCGCCAAGGTCGCGCCTTAAAGTAGCAAAAATAGCCTCGCAGGCGGTAGACTTGTAGACTGTGAATACGTCTGAAAACGAGCTGATTGATCTTGCTCCCAAGATCCACCGCCGCATCCCCGAGTGGCTAACCATCAAAGTGCCCCGTAGCCGGGATATTGGCAAAGTGGAAGACCTGATGCGCTCCCAGCGGCTCGTGACGGTCTGTGAGGAGGCGCGTTGCCCTAATCTTGGGGAGTGCTGGAGCAAGGGAACCGCCACGTTTATGATCATGGGCGACACCTGCACCCGCTCGTGCCGCTTCTGTGCTATCAAGACAGGGCGTGGTGCCCCTCTCGATCCCGAGGAGCCGCAGCGACTTGCGGAGGCAACCCGCGAGCTGAATCTTAAGCACGTGGTGGTCACGTCGGTGAATCGTGATGAGCTGCTCGACGGCGGCGCGGCGCACTTTGCCGCCGTGATCAACGCCCTGCGCACCGCCATGCCCGGCACCAGTATCGAAGTGCTTACTCCGGATTTTCGGGGCCGCAAGTTCGCCATCGAGACAGTCTGTAACGCCCACCCGGATGTCTTTAACCACAACACGGAGACCGTCCCACGCCTCTACCGTACCGTCCGCCCACAAGCCAAGTACGCACGCTCGATAGACTTTCTCCGCACCGTTAAAGAGCTTGCCCCCACGATCTACACCAAGTCCGGGATCATGCTGGGCCTGGGCGAGACCGAGGAGGAAGTTCTAGAAGTGCTCTCGGACTGGAAAGACGCCGGGGTGGACGCCGTGACACTGGGGCAGTATCTCAAGCCCGGCAAGGGCTATCTAGACGTGGTGGAGTACATTCACCCGACGCGTTTTGAGCACTACAAAGCCCTCGCCGAGGAGATGGGCTTTCTCTCGGTGGCGTCAGGGCCGTTTGTGCGCTCATCGTACAATGCCATTGACTTCCGGCACAAGTACCTTGATGGCGGCATTCCCCCGCCACGCCCCGCTACGCCCGGGCCGCGCCGCCTGAACCTACCTCTGGCGGTGGTGTGATAGGCTCCGCATGAAATACCTTGGTGCTGCCACCAATGGGCTCCTTGCCCTGATGGTAGCACTCGCGCCGCCCCTTTTCTTCGTCTTGTGGGCCTGGCCGCAGACACTGGCGAGGTTCGACAAGCAGCTTGCCCAGAGCAAGCCTCTTCTAGAACAGGAAGCTAGCATCGTGTTGGAGCGCCCTGTGCATTTTGCCAAGCTCACGCCGAACTTGAGCCTCGTCACGTTGCGCGCCGCCCTCACCCAGGAGACACTCCCGATTGTTGTGGAGGGGCTGGAGCTCGGTGCACGCCCGGATGAGCTGCGCTGGACAGGGCAGGATTGGCTCATCCGCGTGCCCCGGCTCAGTATGCGCATCTCCCCCGTAGCACTCCAGCAAGGTGAATTCAGCGAAAACGGAGTGGGGGAAATCGTTGTAGAGAGTCCTGATTTGCTTGTCTACCGCACACCGGAAGGCAAGCTGAGTGTCGAGGACTTTCTTCCCAAGCCCAAAACCCTACCCGATTCTTCGCAGCCCCCCTTCCAGACCCGTGTGCTGGTACGAAATGCCCACGTGCGCCTCCGTGACTTTGCCAGCTTGCGAGCCCCAGGAACGGCGGAAGAAAATAGTGTGGAGCGCCTGGATGCCACCCTTGATCTCAGTGGCACCCGCACACTGCGATTTATCGCACGTGCCTTTCCCAGCGCGGCAACTGCAACACGCGTCGCGGGACCGATTCTGCTCGAAGGCACGGCGCGGCGTAACGCACCAGGGCCACGTCCCGACAGCCCGAGTCCAGAGCAGCCCTTGCTCCGTCTCAGTGCCACCGTGCGCGATGCGGATCTTCCCTACTGGGTAGGCTACACCACGAAACCACGCCCCGAAGCCACCCTCACTCGTGGGCGAATAAATGCACAGGTCACCCTGCTGCTCCCCTCAAAAAAAAGCGCCCCTCCTCTCTTCCAGGTTGAAGCTCAGTTCCGAAAGCTTGATATCTTAGTCAAAACCCCCACCCCCGCAAAGCTCCCCTTGACCGAGCTGGCAGGGAGTGCGACCTACGGGAGTGGGACGCTCACGGCTGCCATCGCCGGAAACGCACTGGGGGAGAGTTTTCTTGCCACGGGTCGGATAACCGCACTCGACTCGGAGAAGCCCTACGTGGCCGCAACTCTGACGATGCCGCACGTGCCGCTCCAGAAGGGGCTAGCGCTCCTGCCCGCGCTCAAGCTTCCGAAAGAGCTACGCCTTGGCCCAACCCTACGCCTTGAAGGAGCGACTCTTCTTGGGACACTGAAAAATCCACAGATAACCGCACAGCTCTCGGGCATTGAGGGGCAGTGGCAAGGGCTCCCCGCTCTCACCGCCCAAGCTCAGGTTACCTACGCCGACGGTCTGGTTCAGGCCACCACCCTCACCGCCACACTTTCAGGCGGAGGGACACTCACTGGCCAGGGAAGCTACAGTGTAAAGCAAAATGCTGGTGCCTTCGAGGCCCATCTACGGGATGCCCAGCTCAGTCGTGTTGCCCTCCTCAGTAATCTGAAAAGCCCACCGACGGGACAGCTTAACGTGGATTTTCAAGGCAAGATTCAAAAGGCGATCCTCACCGCAAGCGGACTCGCTCAGACAAAGAACCTGCGGGTTGCCGGACTGGATTTTCCAAACGCCAGCGCTCAGCTCGCGCTACAGGGGACGCGTTTCCAGGTCATTGATGGCACACTCGCGGGAACAAGTGGAGTGCTACGTCTCTCAGGAAGTGGGGAGATTGGGGGGCAGGTTGCTCTGGAGGGCCATCTGGTCGCAGCGGATCTGGGGCAGTTCGCGGATGCCTTTGGTCTGCCCGGAGTCGGGGGGACACTCTCTGCCTCAGCGCAGCTCACCGGCACGCAAACAGAACCCGTCTTGCTCCTGCGCGATGTCACCGTTCTTCAGCCGCGCTACCGTTTCGAGAATCGCCTTTTTGTCGCTGATTCTGCGCATGCCGAGCGCGTCAGCCTGCGCCTCCTCTCCATGGGTGAGTTCCGTGTGGAGCTGGATCCGATGCAGCCCCTTCGGATATCACGATCCCCGGCAAGCGCGGAGCTCGCGGGGACGATCATGGGGGCAAAGGACACAGCGGGCGCCCAGCTCGATCTGAGCGCCAAAGTGGAGAATCTAGAGCTGAGCACCATACTTTCTCAGCTTAGTGACGAGCCCGGGCGCTTCGCGCCAGAGTGGCTCCAGATAACCCCTGGGTACCGGACACTTTTAGACGATCTCGACTGGACTGGGATCGCAAAACCGCCGGTTAGTGGGTTTATCCGCAGTGCCAATGCCACAATCCGAGGCGCTACCAACGATCTCCAAATCGAAGGGGATGCCACTCTGGGGCGCTTTCTGGTAGCGGACTTCCCTCTGGAAGGAGGCACGCTTACCTTCACGCGCAACACCGAGGCGATCCGGGTTCAAAAGCTAGCCCTCAACACCGCCACGGGCATCATCACCGGCGAGGCACAGCTTACCAACGAAGGCAAGCTCTCAGGAACACTCTTAGCGAATGCACTGAATCTGGAAACACTGACATCGCTCGAAGGGCTAGCAGATAAGCAACTGGGAATCACGGGCACGCTATCAGCCGCACTAACACTCGCGGGCACACGGGACCGCCCGATCTTTACCGCCAAGCTCACAGATGCCGAGTCCATAAAAATCGTGGGCCTCCCCATTAAGAACCTGGAGTTCGACGAGATTCGGTTCGCTCCTGAGATTGAGGAGGACAAGCCGCTCCTGGGAACAATACTCCTGCCCCGTGTTGCACTCCAGCTAGGCGACACAGATACCAGCCTCTCCGCAACCGATATTCGCTACGACCTGCAAACCAGGCAGCTCTCTAGTAACATCGCGCTGAAACAGATGCACTTTCAAAAGATTGTCAAATTGCTCCAGGGCGCACACCTAGACGACACACCAGAAGGCCGCGATTTTATCCAGTCCCTCTACACGATCCCCCCCCTGATTGACGCGACAGTCGCACTCATCGGAAATGTCTCGGCTCGTCTTACCGAGGACGGCCCACGGGATCGGCGCGCACGTTTCGCCCTGACCAGCCCCGACCTGAGCATTCAAACCGAAGGGGCGTCTAAAACCATACAAGGCAAGCTCTCCGTCAGCGCCACGCTGACCGATGAGCGGCTAGACCTTGATGCAGCAACACTCACTTTTCCTGATGCCCAAACCGATGAGCCAACCCTCCTGCGCCTACTCCGGCACCCAGGGCGTGACCGTGAGACCGGCGAGTCCGTGACAACCAAGAGCTGGCTGAGGCTTCCCTACGATCCGAAAGAGCCCCTGGAATACCACCTGACCCTAGACGCCAACGCAATTCCCCTTGGCCTTGTGAGTTCCCTGTCGCCCGGCGCTCTCCCTGTCCCTATCCAAGGTAAAGCCGCAGTGACCATTGCCGCCGATGGCACCGTCGAAACACCCAAAATCACGGCATCGTTCTTCGCGGACAACCTGCTCCTAGGCGATACGATCGGATATGCCGGCCAGTTTAATGCCCCCCCTCTGTTAGTAGATCAGCTCCGTTTTCAAGTGGAGCTGCTCGGAAAAAACAAGCAGGACTGGAACATCACCCTCTCCGATGGCCGCCTGACCCATGCCAAAGAGATCCTCACGTTTGAGGGCCAGCTCCCCTACGACAATGCGAGCCACCGAATCGCGGCCAGCCGCCCGATCAGCCTCCATGCCGCCCTCGACGATGCGGCGGGGCTGACGGTCGCGACACTCAGCCAGTACTTCCGTGTCGGAAAATCCCAGCTCGCCGGAATCATACGGGGCAACATGACACTAAAAGGGAGCTTGAATGCCCCAGAGCTCGATGGGAAACTCAGCCTGACCGAGGCGTCCGCACGCTTCCCTAATCCGAGCCAGCGCCTCAGCCGGGATGTCATCAATCCGATCCAGCACCTAGAGCTAGCCCTGGAGCTAACCGGCAAGGAAATCCGGTTCCCGAAAGCGGAGCTCACCCTGGCACAGCTCCCGCCACAAGCTAAGGCGGAGCGTGGAAAACCCCTCCCCGTGATCCCCCTGGCACAGCTCCCTTCTGCGGGAACACTAGTTTTGGAACCAGGTTCGGTAATCCGTATCGAGAACCTGGAAGACTTCACCCGCCTTTTTGTCCGCAAAGACGAAGCAGAAGAGGCACCCAAACTACGAGGTGAGTTTGATCTCAAGGCCCGCTTCACAAAGTTCCAGCTTGACACCGACAATGCCAGTGCCTTGATGATGAACGAGTCGCTCACGCGCAGCCTTGGCGGTGGGCTCGCCGAGGCGCTCAAGGGGGAGATAGATGGTCAAATTTCGATCCAGGGTCCCTTGCTCACTCCCACTTTTGCAACCGCCACCAACCAGAACCTAAAGCTTTCGGATCTAAGCTTTCGGTATCCGCGTAACGCACTTCCTGAGACGACGCAGAGCAATGCCCTTCTTTTCAATCCACGCTTTGCAATCGCTCTGGAGACCGCAGATGCCCGCCTGGCTATTGGCACTCTCTTGGAGTTCAGGGCAGCGGGAGGGGTGACTATTTCGGGCGATCTGGCTGCCCCCAAAATCGAAGGCGTCCTAACCCCGACAGGTGGCTACTTCAAGTACCCTGTGGCAACCTTGACGGTGCAGCGTGGGGGTGAGCTACGCCTTACCTATGCCAAGCGCTACGAGGCGGGACAAGATCGTCTCCAGTTCGATCTGCGTGCCCAGGATGTGACAGCAACAGGAAAAGTCCTGGTCAACAGCTCCACTGTGAAATCGTCGCGTGCCAACCCCACTGCCTTCGATCCCAACCGGCTGAGCAACCAGATCCCCGAGGAGCTTGCGGGGCGACGAATCTCCGTGACAACCAGCTTCAATGGCCTCCTGCAACAGGGCGATACAGCGGCGCAAGCAGGCAAACCACAGCCCAACTTCATCCGACTGAGCTCCGATCCCGCATTGGGGGAAGCGGCAATTCTCTCGATCTTGTTTCCGTATCAGATGCTCTCCCAGCTCTCCCAGGATGGCCTCCGTGAGGGGGCAAACCTGGTAAGTGGAGGGATATTTGGGGCGATCATTACTCCCATCACCGGTCAGTTTGGGAGGTTTTTCGGTCTGGAGGATATCTCTCTGGATTATGGCCTGGATGGACTTGCCAACCTCTATTTTATTCGTCGCCTCCCGGAGCCCTTTGAGAAAGTCACCATTGAGGTTCGGCGTACTTTTCAGACACGCAGCGGCTCAGGTAAGCTCTTGCCCGAGCTCTACAGCCTCAACTACGAAATTGGGCAGCTCTGGCGTGGCAGTAGGCTCCAACTAGGCACTTCCACCAACGAGCAGCGTGATAACCAGCTCTTTGTTAGGGGGACATTTCGCTATTGATTCCACAAAAGCCTGAAACGTTTGCCGGGAACAGATGTCTACCGAGATGGCATTGTGGAGAGTAAAGAAGGACATCCCGTAGGAGGAGAAGACCGGAATCTGAGCTTTGATCAGATCAAGGAGAAGTATCAGCTCCGTATCTACAACCTCATCTTACGGATGATCGGCAACGAAAACCCCGACGACGCTGAGGATTTGACAGTCGAGACCTTTGTTAACGCCTGGCGGGCCTGGGAGAAGTTCCGCCGCGATGCCCAAGTCTACACGTGGCTCTACCAGATCGCCTGCAATCTGTGCAAGAACTGGTACAAGCAAAAGGGCCGTCAGCGAGAGCGAGAGGGCTACTCGCTCGATAACACGCTAGACAGCGAGTCTGGTGAGCTATCCCGCGAAGTTGCTGACTGGCGCCATGCTCCCGAAAAACTTCTGCTAGAGACAGAGTTTGGACAGAAAATTAGAGAAGCGGTCGAAGCCCTGCCTTCGGAGTACCGCGAGGTGCTGATCCTGGACCTCTGGGAGGATCTGCCCTACGAGGAGATTGCAGCCATTTTGGGCCTCTCGGTGCCCGCGGTAAAAACGCGGTTGCATCGGGCCCGCAATAAAATACGTCAGCGGCTAGAGCCCTACTACAGAGGCTGGCTACGGCGTGAGGAGCTATAGCGTTATGTGGTTTAAGTTAGGCATTAGTGTGGTCGCGCTCAGTGCGGCCAGCCTGGTCTGTGCGCAAGAGAGCCGCCCTATCGCGGAGATACAGTTTCCCGGGCGACAGAACACCAATGAGACGACAGCAACACTGGCGGTCGGCAAGGTTTTCAAAATCGGTTCGCCATTTACTTTTAAGGGTCTCGAAGACGCCAAAAAGGCGCTTTTGGACACGGGGTTTTATGCGGCTGTCACGGCGCGTTTTGAGGAGCTTCCGGACCGACGTATCCGGCTGATTTTCAGCCTGTCTGAAAACCCGATCCTGGATGTGATCACCTTCACGGGCAACAAAGTCATCAAGAACGAGGAGCTGCTGAGGCTTTTAGCGACCAAGCCGGGCGGTGTCTTAAACCAGAAGACACTCTCCGCCGATGTCCTCAAGATTCCACGCCACTACCAGAGCCTGGGCTACCGCGCCCTTGTGGTGATAGATGAAGTCTCTCTGGATCCAAAGACCCGCACACTCACGATTCCTATTCTGGAGACTGTCGTTGAGGAGATCAAGGTTGATGGAATCACAAAGACAGCTAAAAATGTCGTTCTACGTGAGCTTCGCACTAAAATCGGCAGTCCCTACAACGACAACTTGCTTCAAGAAGACCTCTCGCGCCTCATGCGGCTCAATATCTTTGTGGATGCCGTCACCAACGCCGAACCGGGGAGCGATCTAGACAAGACCAAGGTCACCCTCACGGTTCAGGAACAGCGCACGGGCCAAGTGGGTGTCTCGGTAGGTTACTCCGCGCGCCAGCGCCTTATCGGCACGGTCAGCCTCAACGAGCAAAACTTCCGTGGAAAGGGTCAGGGGCTCGATCTTCAGTGGTCCGTGGCAGGGGGAATCTCACGCAACTCCTACGAGCTGGGCTTCACGGAGCCGTGGGTAGACAAGAACAATACGAGCGCCAGTATCACTCTCTACGACCGCTTCGCCTTCCGTTTCAACCGTATTCTCTCATCGAACTTCACCAATGATCTTTCCAATAACCAGTACTTCGAGGAGCGCAAAGGCGGTGGCTTTAACCTCTCGCGCCCTCTCACGAAGGATCGGTTCACGCGTGGCTTTGCCGGAGTACGCGTTGAAGGAATCCAGGCCAACAACCTCCAGCAAAACTATGATGCCCTCAGCGACGACGACATCAAGAACCTGCGGGGCTCGCTGGTGCAGAACGGCCGCATCTCGGCGGTGACTTTTGGCATGATCTCTAACCCGACAGATAATGCCCAAGACCCCGCGCGAGGCTACTATCTTTCCCCAACGATTGAGCTGGGAAACAGCCGCTTCAACTACGAGAAACCCAATATCAACCCTAAGTTTGGTCAGACAGGCGAGCCGCGCCTGCTCATTGAGAATAGAAACCAGCAAGGTGCCTTTGCCAAGTACACACTAGACTACCGCCGCTACACTTCACTAACAGGTCAGCGTACCAAAGATAATCTACGGGAAGGCAAGCGTGTCCTCGCTTCGCGCTTGCTCGTGGGAGCGGCAACGGGCAATATCGCCTTCTCCGAGCAGTTCTTCATGGGAGGGCCGGATAACCTGCGCGGCTTCTTCGACGATCGCTTCTGGGGAAATAACATGTTTCTCTTATCCAACGAGCTTCGGATTCCCTTTGATAAGCAGAACCAGCTCGGGGGGGTTGTCTTTGCGGATATAGGCCATGCCTGGGGAGCCTCCTCAGTGAACCAGGAGAATATCGCAGGCTTCACACAGCAAAGCGGTTTCAAGCCACGTGCCAGCTTTGGTCTAGGCATCCGTGTCAGAACGCCCGTGGGCCCCGTTCGTCTCGACTACGGCTTTGGTGATGGAGCAGGGCGCAGCCACTTCTCTATTGGGCAGGCGTTTTAATTTTAGAAGAAGGAGAAACTTTTCACCATGATCTTGCTCCAATACCCCATGCGAGCCCTACGAGCTATTCAGTCATTTCGTCTCTTCGCCCCCGTGGCCTTAACTTTGCTGGGGGGAGTCGGCATTCCCGCGCTCATTCCCGCTCCCGCACATGCCCAACAGCAGTTTGGCATTGTTGACTTTCAAGAGTGTGCCAAACAGTCTAAGCTCAAGAAAGATCTCGATGGGCAGTTTGAGACCTTCAAGCGCAGCATGCTCGGTGTTTTCAATCGCCTAAAAGAGGGCAATGCCATCTTCTTGACCAAGATGGAGATGACCGAGCTCGCCGCAATCTACGAAAAAGGCGACAAGACCACCCCTGCCGAGAAGACCCGTGCGGTGGATCTCCAAAAGAAAGCGGATCAGAGCGCCGGAACCCTAAACCGCCTAGGCGGTCAGCAACAGCTTAAAGACGATGAGAAAAAAGAGCTGGAGCGCCTCAATACTCTTCAGAACGAGGGGATCCCGATCCTCAATGAGATCGGTGCAGACTACGAGCGCCGCATCACAGAAAAAGGGACGAATTTTGAGACTCAGCTAGAGAAAATCGTAAAGGATGCAGTGAAGAAAGTGGCCCAGGAAAAGAACTTAGCCCTGATCTTCAACGCGAATGTCGTGATCTATGCGGCAACGGATATTACTGAGGATGTGGTCAAACTTCTCCAGAAGTAGTCGCGCCAACCTACTGCTCGCGATGGTCGTCAGTCTGGGAGCAACAGGGTGCAGTCAAACTGCTCCCGTTCGTCTTGCGACGCCCAAGCCAACTTGGGCTTGGGTGAGGCTGGATGCTCTGATTGTGAATAGTCCATTGGCAAAGAAAGCGAACGACTTCTCCCCCATTGCGGTCCCAGCACAGGCACAAATAGCACTTCCTTTGGCTCTTACGACATCCCTCTTCGCAGAGGTTCCCGCCTGGGAGACTGTCCAGCAGCGCCGGCTAGAAGCAAGAAAGAAGCTACAAGAAGCCGATCTCCAGGGGGAACAAGAGTTTACCGGACGCCTTCAACAGCGTCAGACACGTTTCTGGGCGATTAGTCAGGCACAGCTTGAAGTACAGGAGAGGCGCACTTCGGTAGATAAGGCCAAGGAGGATCGGTTAGAGGCGGAGCGTAGTGTCTCTGAAAAAGTGGCGATGCTCAGAGATGACCTTGCTCTGGCGCAGATCCAGTATCAGATCTCCCAGGCCCTCGCAAGCCCAGCCAACGACACGCTCCTCGCTCCAGATGATCCCGTAAAGGTGCAAGTCGAGGTTGCCCGCCTGAAGGCCACTGCGCTCCGTGCTGAGATCCAGACAGATCCTCTGACAGGAGTGCGACGTGCCAAAGTGCTCTGGCCAGGAGGATCGCCTCCACGTAACCCACGGGTACTCTACGCCGCGTCACGAGATGTTCTGAAAGTTCTCTGTGACACGCTGGATGGCCAAGTCGCACAGGCCCAGAAAGATGCCGAGCAGAAGCGTCTTCTCAGTGCTCAGGAGCGAGAGGCGGATGTCCAGATACGAATCGCGCAGCGTCTCGAAGGCCTACGGAGCAGAGATGAAAACTTTGTTCTACGCTTAAATCAGGAAGAAAGCCTAGGTAAGATACTGCTGGCAGAGGAGCTTCCGACGCGGCGGGCCGCGAGCGTCTCTCTCCCGCTAACATCCCCTCTGAATCCCTCTTCCTCCCCCAAAAACACCGCCCCCGTCAAGTGGCTCACTTCGCTTCCGACCAGCTCGACACTCACAACGGAGCGCTCGGCTCTGGAGGCGGAAGTCCGTGCAGCGGTGCTGGATGTCGCCCAACGCAAGGGCATTTTGATCTCGTTTCGTCCCCGTCCTGGCGTGCCAGATCGTACTGCAGAATTTGCAAATTGGATAAGGGTAAGCTTGTGATAGAAGAAAAGGAACTGCGCCGCCGGACGGTAGCAGAGATTGCAGCAGTCGTACAAGGTCAGATTTTTGGCGACCCAGCGACCATGATCTGTGGGATCGCCTCCATTGAAGAGGCACAGACGGGCGATATTACCTTCGCCGAGAGCCCACGCTTCCTGGAGACCGCACGCCGCTCTCTTGCCTCCGCCATCCTGGCCCCTCAAACGGCGATTATGAACGGTGACACCAAGGTAATGATCGGTGTCGAGAATCCCCGACTGGCTTTTGCTCAGCTCCTAGATCTCTTTGCACCGGAGCACTACGCGCCACGCGGCATCCACCCGACAGCGGTGCTGGGGAGCGATCTTCAGTACGGCAGCTTAGTATCTATCGGGGCTCAGAGTGTCATTGGCGAGAATGTCCGACTAGGCAAGAACGTGACAATTCACCCACTCTGCTATATTGGCAACAATGTGGAGATCGGCGACGACACAATCCTGTTTCCCCAAGTCACTCTTTTGCATGGCACCAAGATCGGTAGCCGCACCATTATTCACTCGGGAACGGTGATCGGGGCAGATGGCTTTGGGTACATGATGGTGGGCGGCCAACACCTGAAAGTGCCGCAGATCGGAACGGTCACTATTGGCGATGATGTCGAGATGGGCGCAAACTGCACCATAGATAGGGCTAAGACCGGGACAACGCGGATCGGCAATGGCACCAAGCTAGACAATATGGTGCACGTGGCTCACAACTGCCAAGTGGGAGAGCACTGCCTGCTGGTCGCACAAGTCGCGCTCGCAGGCGGCGTTCAGGTAGGTGACTACTCCGTCTTTGCAGGCCAGTCGGGCGCGGGTGAGCATGTCAAGATCGGCGCACGCTCCGTGATCGCCGGACGCGGCGGCGCGATCCATGACCTACCAGAGGGCTCTTTTGTCTCCGGGTTCCCTGCCCGCCCCCACAAAGAAGTCCTCAAGGCGCAGGCAGCCATGCACCGTCTGCCTGACATGCTCAAGAAAGTCCGTGATCTTGAGAAGCGTCTCGCACAGCTAGAAAAAGAAAAATCCTCCGCTTGAGGAAGCGGAGGATTTTTCTAATCGGGGCGACACGATTCGAACGTGCGACCTTCTGAACCCCATTCAGACGCGCTACCAAGCTGCGCCACGCCCCGAAAAGACGCAAGGGGAATAGTATCACCTCACGGGTGAACCCGCAACCATTCCGACCCGTTCTACGTTAAGATTTCCGTGCAAGACAAAAGTATTCTCTTCCAGCTCTTCCCCCAGCCGACCGGCCAGAACGGCTACGAAGACCTCATCCATGCTGCTGAGCTTCTGCGGCGCAGCTCGCTCTGGGCCGAGGCACAGCAAAAAGGCACCCTCACGAGCCGCCGCCGAGCCCTCAGTGATACGCCCGTTCGACAGGCACGAGCGCTGATTGATGCCGCGATGCTCAAACCAATGCGCCCACCCGTCCGCGAGCTGACCGCCGCAACGACGTTTCCTGAGTTCGCTGGCTTCCGAGATTGTGCAAGGCTTCTCTCCGCCGAGATGCATCTCCTGTTCGCGGAAGGCCGCACGGCAGCGGCACTCGTGAGCTTTTCCCAGGGTCTCCGGCTGGGCAGTGCTCCCAAGGCAGAGGTACTCATCGGCGGACTGGTCGGCGTGGCCATAGACGCAATATTGCTTGCTCGACTAATGCGCCACTTGGAGCAGTGCACGCCCCGCGACTGTGATCGCATCCAGGCCACACTCCGCGAGCATATCGAGGCAGATAAAGGCAATGCGGAAAAGTCCATTGCCGCAGAAATACGCTTCCTAGAAAATATGCTCCCAACACTGGAAAATACAAACATAGAAAGCTTCAAGGAACTTTTCTCAGACAACGATGATCCTAATTTAGCTCAAATCCAGAGCCAGTTTCTAGCCATACAACGCGATCCAGCGGCGAAGAAACGCTTTGTCACTGCATTTATGAGCGGTGCACAGGCACAACAGCAGTGGGCGCAAGCCTATCTGGAGAACCCCTACGTGCTGCCACCCGAGCCGAAGCTCCCAGAGGGCACTCTCGAAGGAGCGTTGCTCAGTGCCATCACCCCTACCTATCCAGGTGCAGTAGAGCGCTTTATTCAGGATCGTATCCAGTGCCAGCTTCTTTATTGCCAAACGGCCATCCGCAAGTACAAGTGGGAGTGGGAGAAACTGCCAGAGAATCTGGACGCGCTAAAGCTCGCGGAGTGGGCGCTCGATCCGTACACGCGCCAGCCCTTTCGCTACGAAAAGAAGGGAGAAACGTACGAGCTTTTTAGCGTGGGGCCACTGGGAGAAGACGGTCAACGTGCGCCGGTTCATCTTCCGTGGCGGAAAAATTGACGAGAGGGCCTTGCGTGGCCTATAATAGAATCCAAGGATTTTTGCGGAGCCGTAACCGTCGGGCAGGAAACGACGTTTATTAGGCATCAACCTGCAGGAGAAAGATACTCTATGCCCGCATTCACATACACGGCCAAGGCCGCAGATGGCAAGACACTCACCGGCACTAGCGATGCCACGACTCCCTCTGAGCTGCGCCAGCGTCTCACCGAGCAGGGCTACACTGTTCAAAAAGTAGCTCCCGCAAAAGCGACGAAAAAAGCAGCAACAAAGGCCGCGATGAACCAGCCCACTTTTCTGGACAAGTTCCAGAAAGTCAAGCTGACCGATCTCTCGATCTTCTGCCGCCAGTTCTCCACCATGATTGATGCTGGTGTGTCGCTCGTCCGCTGCCTGGACGTTCTCTCCGAGCAGTCCCAGTCCCCCAAGCTACGCCGCATTATTGGGGATCTACGCGCCGAGGTCGAGGCAGGCAACATGCTCTCCAAGGCGATGTCCAAGTACCCCTCGGTCTTCTCCAACCTCTTTGTCGGTCTGATCCGTGCGGGAGAAGTCGGTGGTGTGCTGGAAGAGTCTCTCCAGCGCCTTTCGATCTTCCTAGAGAAAGATGTCGAGCTGCGACGTAAAGTGAAGGCCGCGATGACCTACCCGGCCATCGTCTCCTGCGTCGCTCTTGGTATCGTGCTCTTCCTCACCATTCGTATTGTCCCCGAGTTCCTGAAGATGTTCATTGATCTCGGATTAAAGGCGGAGGATTTCCCTGCGCCCACAATGCTCCTGAAGACCATGTCTGACTTTTTGGTGCAGAAGTGGTACATCATGACGCTAAGCGTGATGGTCGGAATTGTTGCCTTCAAGATGTTTGTACGCACCAAGTTCGGTCGGCGTGTGGCGGATCGTGCCAAGCTGAAAATGCCGGTCTTCGGAAAACTCAATCACAAAGTAGCCTTGGCCCGCTTCTCCCGAACTCTCTCGACCCTACTGAGCTCGGGTGTGCCGATCCTCCAGGCACTGGAAACGGTGGCAGGTACGGTCTCTAATGAGATTCTCTCCGATGCGATCCTCGATGCTCGTGCCCGTGTCCGTGAAGGAGACGTGATCTCCGAGCCGCTACGCAAGTCCAAGATGTTCCCTCCTATGGTGGTTCAGATGATCTCCATTGGCCAGGAATCAGGTTCGCTAGATACCATGCTCTCCAAGATCGCTGACTTCTATGACGGGGAAGTAGATGCTGCCATCGCCTCGCTCACTGCCGCGATTGAGCCAATTTTGATTGTCTTTCTGGGCTTTACCGTCGGCTACATCGTCATCGCGATGTTCCTTCCCCTAGTTGGCCTGATCCAGGGTCTGTCAGGTGATAACGGCGACGAGTAGTCGTTCTTCAGCAAACAACAGAAAGAAGCCCCGTCCTGAATTTCAGGAGGGGGCT
>JANNDD010000652.1:0-7197 GCA_031387365.1 Armatimonas sp.
ATTACCGCCGCCCACGCGCAGTCCCGAGGCGGCGCGGCAGATCCTCCAGGCGATTCTCTCGCAGCTAGAACTGCTTTGTGATATTGGGCTGGACTATCTCTCGCTCTCACGGCGCTCGGGGACACTCTCGGGCGGGGAGTCACAGCGGATTCGGCTCTCGGCGCAGATCGCCAGTGAGCTAATGGGGATGCTCTACGTACTGGATGAGCCGAGCATCGGCCTGCACCCCAAGGATAATGCGAAGCTTATCGCGACGTTGCGACGGCTGCGTGACATTGGCAATACGGTGATCGTCGTTGAGCACGACACGGATACGATCCGCGCCGCTGATCATATTCTGGAGATCGGGCCAGGGCCAGGGATTCATGGCGGCGAGGTGGTCGCCAGTGGCACGATTGCCGAGCTCTGTGCCAACCCGGACTCGCTCACCGGGGCGTTTCTCTCGGGACGGCGCGAGATTGCACTGCCAACCAAGCGCCGCACTATCGGTACCGACTCTCTCACTCTCACCGGGGCGCGGGAGAACAACCTCAAAAACTTAACCGTGCGTTTCCCGCTCGGGGTGTTCATTGCGGTCACGGGGGCATCGGGGTCGGGGAAATCCACCTTGGTCAACGATATTCTCCACAAGCAGCTCTACAACAAAAAGTACGACTCACGGGTGCTCGCCGGGGCGCACGACTCTCTGGAGGGCATCGAGAAAATCGGGGATGTGATCGAGATTGACCAGAGCCCCATTGGGCGCTCGCCCCGCTCTAACCCCGCAACCTATGTCGGCTTCTACGACGACATCCGTCAGCTCTTTGCTATCACACCGCTCTCTCTCGAACGCGGCTACACGGCATCGCGCTTTAGCTTCAACGTAAAAGGCGGGCGCTGCGAGGAGTGCGGCGGTGAGGGGACGATCACCACGAAGCTGAACTTCATGCCCGATGTGGAAGCGCCCTGCCACGCCTGCAAAGGGAGCCGCTACAACCCCGAGACGCTGGAGGTTTTATATAACGGCAAGACCATCGCTGATGTGCTGGCACTGAGTATCGAGGACGGCGCGGTGTTCTTTGAGAGCCACAAAAAGATCGCCCACAAACTCCGAGTTCTTGCGGATCTTGGCCTCGGCTACGTCACGCTTGGCCACCCCGCCCCCATTCTCTCGGGCGGCGAGGCACAGCGTGTGAAGCTCGCCACCGAGCTGGCGAAGATCAAACGCGGCGCCAAGAACCTCTATATTTTAGACGAGCCCACCACCGGCCTGCACCTCGCCGACATCCAGCGGCTTTTGGACTGCCTGAACCGCCTGGTAGACGCTGGAAACACCGTACTTGTCATCGAGCACCACTTAGACATCATCAAGTGCGCCGACTGGGTGCTCGACCTCGGCCCCGATGGCGGCAAGAACGGCGGGACATTAGTGGTTGAAGGCACGCCGGAGACCGTCGCGGCGTGCACTGAGTCGTACACGGGGAGATTTTTGCAGGATATACTGAGACCATGTTGACCGCACACCGCGAGGAAGTAATTGTTGCCGATGATGGCAGCCTGACCTTGGCCCATCTGCCATTTGTCCCGGGGGATAAGGTCGAAGTGATTGTCTTGTCACGCTTCGCCAGTGCACCCAACCGCCGCCGCGAACCCCGCCCCTACGGCCTCTGCGTAGGAGAGTTTGTCGTCCCCAAAGACTTCGATGCTCCCCTCCCTAACGAGATTTTGGATGCTTTTGAAGGCAAATGAAGCTTCTTCTGGATACCCACATCTTTCTCTGGTTTCTCAGCCAAGATCCACAGCTCCCCTCGGAATACCGTGATGCGATCATCGACCCGGAAAATGATGTTTACCTGAGTGTGGTCTCTCTCTGGGAGGTTATCATCAAGCAACAGCTCGGCAAGCTCCCTTTGCCGCAACCAGCAGAAACCTATCTCCCCTTCCAGAGAGGTCGTCATGGAATCGTCGCCCTGCCTGTCACAGAAGAGAGTGTTATGCAAGTTGCTTCCCTCCCACCACTGCACCGTGACCCGTTTGATCGCCTTCTGATTGCCCAGGCGCTCTACCATGGTCTTACCTTGGTTACCGTAGACAGCGCTGTACAAGCCTATCCCATAGCAACGCTCTGACCATCCAAATTTTTATGTCTATTGAATTTCATGTTTCCGCAGAACTACGCCCTTGGCCTGCAAAGAAAGAGCTGGCAGCTTGCCTTCAGGCAGCAGGTCTTCAGATTTCTGTGGGGATCTACTCAATTCGAATCAAGGGATCAAGCTTTATATTCCAGGAATATGGAGGTGACCTTGGAGACCCCATGCTTGTATCCGATGCCCTCAACCTAACAGAAATGATAAACGATGCAAGTTGGCTCTGATGGCGGCAAGAATGGCGGGACATTAGTGGTTGAAGGGACGCCGGAGACCGTCGCGGCGTGCACTGAGTCGTACACCGGGCAATTTCTGGCGACGCTTGTTGTCCGCCCACTGGAAGTGGGCGTCTAGGGGCGTTCCGCCAAGAAATCGCTCCGCGATTAAATTCCCAATCGCGGAGCGATTTCTTAGCCGAGGAACGAGGCTCACAGACGCCGTTTTCAACCGGCGGAATCAGTCCAGATACGCACGCTGACTGTAGAGCCAGACCCCGGACGGGATCAGTAGTGCCACCCAGCCACCGAAAAACACTCTCGTAAAGGCCACATTGCCTGGGAGAAGCAATAAAGTTGTCGTCGCTATCAAGAGAAGCCCAAGTCCTATCCACTTGAGACGCAGGCGAATCCAGGGAATCTTTAGAAGCGCCAGCACTGCCAAAACAAAAACTGCTTCAAAAAGTAGGAAGAACCCTGCCGCTGTGTCTCGCACTTCCCCGGGATGTATGACTTTCCCCAGTAGCCAGAGATGGAGAATCGGAAAGAGCAGAGCGAGGTAGGGAAGCTTTGTGGCGTTGCGTTGCATCGTCTCAAGCTTTCAAGGGGTGAGATCGCAGCTTGCACCGGGCTCCTGGGGGATTTTGTAGACACCACCCACGACCTGTGCGGGGTGGACGAAGTGGGGCTTGAGGTGCGGGATGTGCTCTAAAAAAACGGGTTCTTGACCGAGCACAATCGCGTTGAAGAGAACTAAGTGCTGATGGAGCTGGCCCATATCCCCGACATGGGGGACGATGGGCTTCCCGAATTGTTTTGCAAGCAGGCTCACGGCCAGAAACTCGCTCACGCCCGCGAGGCGGACGGCATCGGCCTGGACGTAGGCAAGGGCGTCGGCTTGGAGGTAGTTCTTGAAGACGATCCGATTCGGGAAGTGCTCGCCGGAGGCAATCTTACCAGGCACAATCTGCGTGTTGAGCCTTTGGTGCGCGAGGAGATCATCGGGGTGGGTGGGCTCCTCGATCCAGAGTGGGTTGAGGGGCGCAAGAGCACGACACGCTGCCTCGGCCTCAGGCAGGCTCCACTTCTGGTTGACATCCAGCATCAGGCTCGCCGAGTCGCCAATCGCCTCGCGCACTAGCGTGGCACGGCGCAGGTCGCGGGTGAAGTCATCGGACCCGACTTTCAGCTTCAGCGCCGTGAAGCCCGCCCCGAGGCTCTTCTTGATGTTCTGGGTAAGTTTCGCATCGTCGTAGCCTAGCCAGCCCGCCGACGTATCATAGCCTGGGTAGCCGCTGGTAAGGAAATTGGTTTGCGTGTGCGGCTGGCGCAGTAGCGTAAGAGCTTGCTCAGGCGTCAGTGCATCGTCGAGGTAGCTCAGATCTAGCGTCGCAAGAAGCGCTTCGGGCGAGAGGTCGAGGAGGAGTTTCCAGAGTGGGACGCCGCGTGACTTGGCCCAGAGATCCCAGCAGGCATTGTTGAGCGCCGCGAGCGCAAGCTGCACCACGCCCTTGTGTGGGCCGAGCCAGCGCAGCTGCGGGTGATCGGCGATGCGGCGCTGAATGATCCCGAGCTGCGCCATCAGCGCCTCGATCTCATGCCCGATCAGCGGCTCCGCGAGGAGCTGGATCGCCTGGCAGACAAGCTCGTTGCCACTGCCCAGTGTGAAGGCGAGGCCCGTGCCGGTGATGCCCTGATCTGTGTGAAGCAGCGCCGTGGCGTAGCTGTAGACGGGGTTGGTGTGCAGTGAGTCGGTGCCCGCTCCTTCCGTAAGAGGGAAGCGGGCATCGCGCACGGAGAGGCTAGTGAGGGTCACGAGAGAGGCTACTGCTTCTCGATATAGAACCCCTCACGGGCATCCCAACTCGCCCGCTTGCGCTCCCAGGGATCCACTGCAATCGGGCTTAAGCAGATGCGGACGTTTTTAAACCCAATGGGGTAGGTTGTATTGCCTGCATCACGCAGGCTCAGGCCGATCTGTGGCCAGTTGACCCAGCCCGTTGTCCCGAGCTTGGCAACCGTATCGCCTTCCGAAACACTGTCACCAGCATTGGGTACCACGGAGTTTTTCTGCAAGCTGCTGAGCAAGACCGACAGGCCTCCTCCCACACTGAGCTGGAGGAAGTTTGCACTTGTCGCAGAGGGCGGATTGGAGAGCGCGTTGATATCACTCACGGATTCCGTGAGAGTGATAATACTGCCATTAGCGGGAGCGATAATATTCTGGTTCCAGCCGAAGTAGTTGGAGCTTGTGACACTATTTTCAGGGTTGCTGAGGATCCCAGACTCATTGCGCTTATCCAGCACAACCGACCAGGCACCTATACTGGTTCCGACGCCACTGTTGCCCTGGCCGTTGGAGTCGCTGAAGCCCCCTTGGCTGATGTACCAGCGGCCGTCGGCAGGAACCCGCAGGTTGATCGGTGCGCTACCAGGCATGGGGAGCGGGGGGTCGAGGAGAAAAGGGGTCGCCTGGATAAGATAGGTGCCTGTCACAGCACCACGGTCAATGAGCACCACGGGGCTGACAGTGGAGTCAACGGTCTTGGCAACCAGACGAAGCAGGGGACGCGGGTTGTCCAGCGCATTGGCTAAGTTCGCGGGGAGCAAGGTCTTGAGGACGGCGTAGGGGAGACGCGCCTCGATCACGGTGCCGTACTTGACGAACTGGGGAGCCAGATCGAACTCGCCGGTGACAATCGGGTCGCCGACATTGGCAATGTAGCGAATCTGGGTCTTCTTGCCATCGGCGCTGAACCCGATCTCAAAGTCCGTGGCCTGGTAGGTATTGGCGATATCAAAGCCTGCCCAGTAGGTCTTGGCTGCACTTGTGGAGGGAGCTGCCGCTGTACGAATGCGAACATAGAACGAGTCGCGGGTGGCGACAACGCTGGAGGAGAGAATATTTCGCGTCGCATCGCTCACCGGGTCGCCCGTATCCGCGTACGACGGGATCTTATTCCAGTCGGCATCGTTGCCATCAATGACAATCTTTGCTGTCTCATCCACAACATTCTCGACCTGAATAAAGGTGTTATAGTCTGGATCACTGGTACCCACACGGTTATTAACGGCGCAGGTCGCGCTCTTGCCCGACTCGGAGTCTTTGGCGGTGACTATGGTGGTACCGCTGTTGACACCGGGGCGAAAAGTCGCAAGCCCTTTGTCGTAGGTGATAGAGAGGGCGGAGGGGTTCGTGCTAAGCCACTGCCAGGAACCTGCCACAAGAACAATGTTGCCGTCACTATCGTAGGGGGTTGCTACCACGAGTAGCTCGCGCCCTGGCTTAATATCCGCAGTGGTTTGGCTCAGGGTGATGTGGTCAATCGTGCTGTCCAGCCGAAGGCTCTGGGTGACGGTGCCGCCCGTGGGAACATCGAGGGAGACTGCCCCACGTGCCTGTGCGGTGCCATCTGCACTGGTACCCGGGTGTGCACTCACATTAAACGTATGACGAACCGGATCCAGGTTGTTGAACTCGATATGCGTCTCTAGGACATCACCAGTGGGGCGCGTGATCACACGTCGCTCGACTTGCGTCCCGTTTGAATCGGTAACAAGGATCAGCAGACTATTGGCAGCCTGTGGAATAAGACGGGTTGTGTCCGAGCTACGCGGGGGCCACTTGATATTGAAAGCGGCATTTCCTCGTGTGACAGGCGTGGATGGGCCACCAGGTGTTCCCGGAGAGACGGAGCTGCCACCACAGCCACCCAGGCCGATCAACGCTAGCGCGGAGATACCGGTTGCAAGAAACGACTTCTTCATGATGCTTCCTTACTGGATATCCAGGATCACGCCGCCCAAGGGGGTGATCGTCAGAGGTGTCGGGGCACTCGTGAGCCCATCCACGCTCACTGTGAGCTGAACATTGCCCGCGGAGAGTCCGGTAACAATATCATTGCCGCTGACATTTTGTCCGAACTGCAGGGAACTTGCTGTGCCGGAGGCGACTTGGTAGAGGAACGAGCCTGGGGTGACGGCAACAATAAAGTTGTTGCTGTCACGGGGACTGGCAATTAGTGTCGTGGTGCGGCGCACGAAGATATTGCTACTGCCCAGCGCAAGGGTTACCGTTTTAATCGTTCCATTCGTGGTGTAGCTGCCCAGTCCGCTACCATCGGGCAGGAGGGTCGCGGTGCCCTGTGCCACACCGACCACGGCGCCCTGACCATCGGGCTGTGCATAGAAAGTGATAGTGACAGTCTTGGGGCCGACACGCGTGAACTCGGTGCTGGTGTAGCTCCTTGTGTACGCTGCAAGGCTGACTGTGTCCCGGTTCACTAAAAACGAGAGCGTTCCTCGTGGGCGCGGATCCTCGACTGTGATGCGCGCCGAGAGGGCGGAGGTCAGGCCGCTGGCAGCCCGGCTCCGTGCGCCCCAGCTAAGACTGGCCGTGACACGACCCTGGCGTGGCTCAGGAGCAGAGAGGGCGATCTGTCCTTGGATCCCTGTCTCCGTCTCGCGTGCCGTCACCGTGCCTGTGCCATCAAGGACACCCTGCTGGACGGTGGCAGCGCTCCCATTGGGGGTCAGTGCTAGGATCTGAGGACTATCTGTACTCCATGTCCAGCGACTCGGGGCCGTGAGAACGACATTGCCGTCTACGTTGAGCGCCGTTGCCAGAAGCTCACTGGTGCTAGTGTTGGTCAGGCTTGGCTGGGCAGTGGTGACAATTACACTGGTGACACTGGAGGCGAGCAGGATGGTCTTTTCGGTGGTAGCACGCTCCGCAATCACCAGCCGAAAGCCCGCCGTGGCCTGTGGAACCCCTGAGCCATTGTTGCTCGGGTAGGCGCTGATGACCACACTCAAGCCCTCTGCAGGAAGGTTGGGAATGTCCAGCGTCGAGGTAT
>JANNDD010000704.1:0-8543 GCA_031387365.1 Armatimonas sp.
TGCGCAAGTTCTTCAGATCGGTGAGGAGTCCACGGACACCACGACCGTGACGATTGCTGACTTGAGCGCGGTTGGTCTGGCTGTTGACTCGGGCACTCTTGACGTGACGACTGCCGGTGGTGGTACCACCGCGATTGATGCGATTGATCTTGCGATCAAGACCGTCTCCACCGAGCGTGCCAAGCTTGGTGCTACCCAGAAGTACACGCTTGAGACGACGATAAACTCGCTGTCTGTTTCTGAGGAGAACATCCGCTCGTCTGAGTCCGCGATTCGCGATGCCGATATGTCTAAGGAGATGGTTGACTTCACTCGCAACAACATCATGATGCAGGCGGGTACGTCCATGCTGGCTCAGGCCAACCAGTCGTCCCAGTCTGTACTGACACTGCTGAAGGGCTAGTGAATAGAGTAGGGCACGGTCGGTTCTCCAGATTTATGGAAAACTAACCGTGCCTATTTTTCGAGTGAGAGCAGTAACTCAATAGCACCGATTGGTAGGCTAAGCTCCCGCGCAATCTGGATGGTGCTCTTGCCCGAGCGGCGCAGACGTAGAATCGCCTGGTAGTGTATGTCCTCAGGACGCGCTGGAGTAACGACTAGAGGAAGTGCTGGCGGGAAGATAGGCTGCGACTGGACTAGCTCACGCGCCGTCTCCAGCGCCTGCTCCACAAGACTGAGCTCCTCATCCGCAAGTGAGCGCTGAAGCAGCGAGTCGCTCTCCATTCTCTGTGCGTTGACGTACAGAGAGAGACAAGCGACCACCAGCACCGCGATAACTAGGAGGAGCCAAGCATTAACCACGGTTTTTGCTACGCGGCCAGAGCCATCAGTAAGTCTTGGTGACGCAGGAGCTTGTGGCTCATGCGCAGCATCGCACGGGCGTGGATCTGTGAGATCCGCTGCTCGGTGACGCCCAGGATCAGCCCGATCTCTTTGAACGTGAGCTCCTGAAAGTAGTACAGGGAGACGATCTGCTTCTCACGGTCCGGCAGTGCGCCAATCGCGTCCGCGAGGCGGTTTTTAGCTTCGGAGCGCTCAGTGTCATGATAGGGATCGTCGGCCTCACTGCCCAGAGCGAACTCTGCCAGAGGGGAGCTATCCATCCCGGCGACCAAGTCATCGAGTGAGACCAAAGACGTTCGGGCAATCTCGGCGAGCAGGCCATCAAGCTCTTGCTCGGAGATACCCATGAAAGCCGCGGCCTCTGCCGTGGTAGGAGGGTGGCCAAGCTGTGCCTCCAGTCGTCCGAATACCTGCCGGAGCTGGGCCTCATTGGCGCGTAGCGTGCGAGGAACCCAGTCCAGGCGGCGCAGAGCATCGAGCACGGCCCCTCGGATTCGGGGGGAGGCAAAGGCCTCAAACGAGGATCCCAGGGTGGGATTGTAGCGGTCTATCGCATCAATGAGCCCCAGGACCGCGTAGCTGAGCAGATCGTCTTTACTGATGCAGCCCCAGGCAGTGATCTGGAGACGGTCTACAGTTCGTCGCGCTAGGGGAGCATAGGTGCGGATGATCTCTTCGCGGAGCTGTGGTGAGCGCGTCTGGACATACTCTATCCAGCGTTTTTGTTTTTTCCGCTCCTCGGTGTACGAGTGCTCGGTGATGGCTACAGGTTGTTTCAAGATATTGACCATGGTGTGTTGGATCTCTAGGTGATCGTTTCTTGTGTTCTAGGTTTAGATTGTCGGTGTTGCGTCAGTGGGCTCTGAAGGGGTGAGGACTCGCTCCACCAGCTGAATGCCCAAGTTGCCGATAAGCCAGGTTCCCAGCCAGGCCAGTGCACCGCGCACGGTGCCTTCCAGTAAGTCTGTGATCGGGGCCGACTGCCAGCCGACCATCAGTGCGACGAGCCAGGCTAGGAAGATTAGGCCACGACGGGCGCTGAGCAGTGCCGGTTTCCAGGCTTCCTGAGGAGGCGTGAGCACTATCGGCTTAAGAGGGCGCTTGGGTGGATCTTCCTCGCCTGGCTCGTCGTTTTCCTGATTTTCTTCCGTGCCTTGCTCGTTCATAGATCGGTGTCCTCCTGCGCGTTGAGGTCTTCAAGATCCTCTAGGTACTTGAGGCAAGTGAGCCAGCGCTCGCGGTCGTCCTCGGTTGCGTCTTGCGTAAGGGTTGCCCCCACGCGCTGGGAGCGACCGCGGGCATGAAGCCAGTTTTCCAGGCGCGTGAGGCGCACCGGAATGTGGCGGCACCACTCGTCATCGGCAAAGCGCAGGGTGAGCTGGCCGGTCTGTCCCACTTTCAGCGAATCGGCGGCAGGCAGCAACAAGGAGACGCCTCCGGAGCTGATGTCTAGGGTTCTTCCCAGTGCGCGCTCACCACTTTGAAGCTGGAGCATTGCTTCTAAAGAGCGTGGCTCGCGCAGCTCCTGGCGGCGCTGTTTCTGGGTCCAGGAGTGCAGCCCGCCCACGATAAGGAGCGCGGGTTGCGTCCAGACCCACTCACGGATCGTCGCCTCAAACTCCCAGCAGGAACCCGCTCGGTACATGGTCAACTGAACAGGGGATCCCGGGTTACAGAGACTGGCGTGACGTAGCCCACTCTCCCCGACGGTCAGGTGGAGAGCTGGCCCCTGCATCCGTGCGGCGCGGCAGAGGAGCGTGGCACCGTCAACTTGGACGGCCACCCGAGTTCCGGGGCCGAGTACCGGCAGATCCAGAGAGAAAGTGCTCGGTGACGAAGACCGTGGCAGGGGCATATCAGAGGGACTCCTTGTAGGCATTTAGTTGCTGGTGGGCCGCGACAATCGCCGAGACCGTCTCCCCAATATTGCGCAGGGCAACCGTGGTTCGGCCCCAGGGAGCACTCTTAAGGAGCGGGCGTTGGTTACACACCGACTGCGAGACCGCCGAGTCCTGCGGGACAAAGCCCCAGTAGGGAATCTCGTGTCCTAGGAAGCGCTTCGCGACCGTATTGAGGCGTTCCGCCGCTTCCTGGGCACGCTCTGCGGAGGGAGCCTGGTTGATCACCAGCCCAACGCTGCCATTCAGAGGCTCCTGGTAGAGCACTTTAAACAGTGCGTAGGTGTCCGTGATTGCCGTGGGCTCCGGTGTCGAGACCACGACGGTGGCGGTGGCACGACGGATCACATCCACCGTGGCGGGACCTAGCCCGGGGTGCGTGTCGGCGACAATTAAGTTGCACGAGGGCTCGGCGACGACGATCTGGCGGATAATATAGTCGAGCTGCTCGGTGAGTGAGTAGTCATGAAACGACTCACCGCATGCATTGGGCAGCAGCAGCAGGCCATCGTAGTCAATCAGTGCCTCCGCGACCGTGCACTCACCAAACAGCACATGGCCTAGGTGCTTTTGCGGCGCGATACCGAGTGCGATATCCAGGTTGCCTAGGCCCCAGTCTAGGTCCATTACGGCGCATTTCTTGCCCTGGCTGTGCCAATCGAGTGCTAAGTTCACCGAGAAGAACGTCTTACCGACCCCTCCTTTGCCACTGGCAATCGCGACAAGTGGGGGGAGAGCAACACCGGGCTCTGCGGTTTGTTTCGCCGTATGAGCGCTGAAACGACGGTCTTCTGGGCTCTGGAACAGCCGTAAGATGCTACTTTCCTTACTGGAGTGTGCCTGTCGCAGCCCTGCTGCCTGGTCTTCTAAACCAATGGATGCCATTTCGCTACTCCTCTCCCAACAAGATACGCTCGGTTATATCTTCCGGGCTGGCCAGTGCCAGATCCTCGGGAACACGCTGCCCCGTTGTGACATAGGACAGAGGAAGCCCCGATTCCAGGACAATTTCCAGGGTGACTCGCAGAGAGGCGGTCTCGTCCACTTTTGTTAGGAGAATATGAGTGGGGTTAAGCCGTGAGAATCCTTCCAGCGAGCGCCGAAGCGTGGCTGGGCTTGCACCGCTATCCAGGCAAAGATGCACCTCATCGGTGCCTAGCGCTTCGAGAAGCTCGGCTTGCTCGGCGATCTGCTGGGTATTGAATGCGGAGCGCCCAATAGAGTCCACGAAAATGAGATCGTAGCTCGCGTAGCGCTCCAGTGCGCTGCGGATATCCTCTGGGGCATAGACACGGGTCATTGGTACTTCCAGCAGGCGGGCATAGGCTTCAAGCTGCTCCAGAGCCCCTATTCGGTAGGTGTCAATGGTGATCAGAGCGATCCGTTTACGCTCTTGCCGCGATGCAGCGGCGGCTAGCTTGGCCAGAGTTGTGGTCTTGCCCACACCCGTTGAGCCGATCAGGCAGATCACGGTGGGGCGACCTTGCTTGAGCTGGATTGAGCTGGTGCGCAGCTCGCCGCGCAAACGCTCCAAAAATAGCTCGGGGCTCTCCTGGTCAAACTGCTCCAAGTTAAACTTGGGCTGTGGGCTTAGTGTGGAGTGGGAGAGCTGCGTGCGTAGCTGGGCCATCTCATGACGAAGCTGTAAGAACTCCTCGTGCCAGCTGTCAGGCATCTGTGCCTGAGTGGCTACTGAGGTGCGCTTTAGGGGTGGGGGCGGCGCGACGGGCGGCGCGACGGCCACCTCGACGACAAGCTCCTCGGGCTGCTCTGCATCCCACTCGCTGTTGATGTTATCGGCTAAGTTAACCAGTGGCAGGCGAGCGCTGCTCGGTGCTGTTATGCCACCCTGAGCGCCGTCTACTGCTGCGAGAACTTCCACGCGCTGACGCCGTAGGACGCCCGGAGTACGGATACTGCGCGTCTGTAAAATAACCGCGTCCTCACCCAGGGCTTGCTGCACTTTAGCAAGCGCCTCACGGGTGCTGTCTCCCTCAAACCGTTGAATTTTCATCGTTCCATATCACCATTCCCAGAGATTCAACCGCAACACCTGAAGTAATCTCGGCATAGGAAAGCACGATGAGCGTGGGCACGCTTCGCTCGATTAACGGGCGTATCGCACTTCTAAGCCGAGGCGCGCACATGAGTAGCGGGACGTGTCCTGCTGCTGCCATACGCTCTGCCTGTCGGCGGATCGCTATCCCAAGACGCTCCTGGGTAGCTGGATCCAGTGTGATCTGCGTGCCGACGTCGCTGCGTCGGAAGTTATCCATCAATATCTGCTCCACCGAGGGATGCAGTGTCATGCAGTACAGGCGGCCATCGGCCTCCACGTACTGGTGTGTCAGCTGGCGTGCTAGACGAAACCGAACATGCTCGGCTAGCACCTCTGGATCGCGCGTGCTCGTTGCAGCGTCCGTCAGTGCCTCTAGGATCGTCGCCAGGTCTCTTATCGAGACACGATCTCGCAGCAGAATCTGCAAGACCTTCTGTACCTGACCCAGTGTCATCAAGCCTGGAATCAGCTCGTCGGCCACCGCGGGTGCGGCACGACGGACATTTTCCACCAGAGACTGAGTATCTTGACGGCTCAGGATTTCGGAGGCGTACCGCCGAAGCTGTTCCATCAAATGCGTTACCAGTATATTTATCGGGTCAACAACCGTATAACCAGAGACCTCCGCCATCATTCTTTGATTTGCTGCGATCCAGACCGCGGGAACACCGAAGGCTGGGTCCTGCGTGGGGGTTCCGGGTAGCGGCTGGACCTCGCCGCCGCCCTCTAGTGCGAGGAACTGACCGGGCATCAGCTCGCTGCCGCCGATTTCCTGGCCACGTAGCCGAATGGTGTACTGGTTGCCGCGCAGCCGAACATTGTCGCGCACTCGGATCGGGGGGACGATCAGGCCCAGCTCGGAGGCGATCTGGCGGCGTGCGGCAGTGACACGCTCCAGCAGATCGCCGCCCTGCTTAGGATCGGCCAGGCACACGAGAGCGTAGCCCAGCTCAACTTCCAGCGGGTCAACCGTCAGCAGATCATTGAGGTTCTCCGGGGCCTTCGCGGCGGGCGGCGGCGGCGGCGGCGGGGCGTTGCGCTGGAGCTGAACGCGGTAGCCGTAGTAGGCCACGGCACCCGCTAGCAGAGCGAAGGGAATTTTGGGCAGGCCCGGGGCCAGTCCCAGAAAGAACAGTGAGCCCGCCGAGATATAGATAGCGTGAGGGTGGGCCATCACCTGCTTGCCCAGCTCCATGCTTAAGTTCGTCTCGCTGGCGGAGCGGGTCACCAGAAGGCCCGATGCGGCAGAGATCAGGAGCGCAGGAACCTGCGTGACAATTCCCTCACCCACCGTAAGAATGGTGTAGGTTTGCAGCGCGGCGCTCAAGTCGAGCCCCCGCTGGAGCATTCCCACCCCAAAGCCACCTAGAATATTGATGACGATCATCACCACGGAGGCGATTGCATCACCACGGACGAACTTACTGGCACCGTCCATAGCACCGTAGAAATCCGCCTCTCGGGAGACATCCTGTCGGCGCTGGCGGGCCGTGAGCTCATCAATCGCGCCGGAGTTCAGCTCGGCATCAATGGCCATCTGCTTGCCGGGCATGGCATCTAGGGTAAAGCGTGCCGCCACTTCCGCGACGCGGCCTGCACCACTGGTGATGACCACGAACTGAATGACCACTAAGACAATGAAGATCACGATCCCCACGACGAAGTTGCCACCAATCACAAATGTCCCAAATGCCGAGATCACCGCACCCGCGTGGCCGGTTCCGAGAATAAGACGCGTCGCGGAGACGTTGAGCGCGAGCCGGAAGAGTGTCACGAGGAGCAGGAGCGAGGGGAAACTAGAGAACTCAAGCGACTTTTTGATATAAAAAGTCATCATCAAGATGCCCAGCGCCAGGGTGATATTGAGCGCCAGGAAAACATCCAGCGCCCAGTGGGGGAGAGGGACAACCAGCATCAAGATAATGCTGACGGCGGCCATTGCGCCGCCGCCCTCATTGAAGAAGCTACGTCCGGCTTTGGTAATTCCAGCTCGGGTGAGAACGATGGCCACTTAGTGTCTCTCGCTTTCGGTTTCAGTAGAAGATTGTGACTCTGAAGATTGGGGCTCTGTCGGGAACGCAGTCGTGGTGAGCGGCTGAGGGCTGAGCGGCACGCTTCCCATTCGCCAGAGCAGAGCGAGCACCTCGGCGACGGCGCGGTAGAGATCCGCTGGGATCTCATCGCCCAGCTCCGCCTGGGCAAAGAGCGCACGCGCCAGGGGCGGGTTCTCTAGCACGGGCACGTGGTTCTTGCGAGCGATCTCTCGGATACGTAGCGCGATTCGATCCTGCCCTTTTGCGATAACACGTGGGGCACCCGGCTGGCCGGGCTTATAGACAAGGGCGACGGCGAAGTGGGTGGGGTTGGTGATCACCACGGTCGCCTTGGGCACCTCGGACATCATGCGACGGCGTGAGAACTCGCGCTGGCGCTGACGGATACGCTGGCGGATCTCGGGGTTTCCCTCGGCATCTCGCATCTCGTCTTTGACTTCCTGCTTGGTCATCTTCATGGACTTCTCATGCTGGTAGCGCTGCCAGGCGTAGTCCAGCACTGCGATGGTAAAGAGCGTCCCCACCATCTTCATTCCTAGATCGTGGGTCATCTTGCCCACCTCGCCCGCGATCTGAGTAGGGCTCGTTAGTACGAGGCGCATGCAGTCTTCTGCATGCTTGGAGAGATAGTCCCAGCCCGCATAAGCGACCAGTGCCACTTTGATCAGGCCCTTAAATATCTCTAAAAAGGCGCGTGGGGTGAAGAGGCGCTTAAAGCCCTGGAGGGGATCTATTCGGCTGCCCTTGGCTTCCAGTAGCTTGGGAGTGTAGGAGAGCCCGACCTGGAGAATATTAACGGCTACCCCGAGCCCCATTGCGGTCAGCATGGGGGTCATGGTGAGTTGGCCAATATTGCGGAAGAGATCCCCCGCCATCTCCCCGAGCTTCTCGGGGCCCGCTTTGGTGGGCATCACGGCGAAGCACTTCATAAAAAAGCTAGTCAGGGTACTGCCGATCTGGGGGAGACTGGCGGGAGTACCGACAAACAGACCAAGCAAGACGACACTACTGACCAGATCGGCGCTACGGGCGACCTGGCCGTCTTCACGCGCTTTCTTGCGCTTCTTGGGTGTGGCTGGCTCTGTTTTTTCGTCTGACATTGCCTTAACCCTTCAGGATCCTGAGCGCGGAGACGAGTACCGACCCAAAGTCGGAGAAGATCAGAGAGAGGGCATTTCCCAGGGACGGAAGCGCAACCCCGAGTGCCACAACGGCAAGAACTGCCTTGAGGGGCAGGCTGAGCATCAAAACATTGAACTGGGGCAGAGCACGGTTGACAATACTGAGCGCCAGCTCCGTCATGAAGAGTGTCACGCCCACGGGCGCTGCTATTTGAATGGCAAGCCAGAGGGTGCGGCTCAGAAAACCAAACCAGTCGTCAATGCTGCCCATCCCAATCACTAGGGCACCGGGCGGGCTGATCCGGAAGCTCTCCGCTGTGGCCTGAAGAACAACCGCATGGCCATTCACACTCAGAAAGATCATCCCGGCGAGAATGTACTTGAGGTTTCCTAGAGGGCCGCCGCCTATCTGGAACATCGGATTGAAGAGCTGTGCCATCTGGAAGCCCGACTGGACATCCAGCCACTCACCGGCCATCTGTACGCAGGAGAATATCAAGGATGCAATCCAGCCCAGAGCCAGCCCGATCATAAACTCTTTGCCCAAGCCCACTGCCAGGAGCGG
>JANNDD010000720.1:0-15472 GCA_031387365.1 Armatimonas sp.
GCTGACCGCCGTACTCCTGCTTGAGTGTGACCGTCCACTTCTTGGCCGTGGTGGGTTTATCAAGATGAAAGGTCGCCGTGCGATTCACATTCCAGTTGCCCGCTCCCACAATCGCCCAACCCGTGTTCGCTTTCCCATCCAACGCCGCCTGCGCCGAGAAGCCATCTTGCGCGAAGTCGTGTTCGCCGCGCACGAGCTTCACGGGCTTGCCATCGGCATTAAGCGCAATCTCGGTCAGCACAAAGTTGCCGTGTGCCGTTCGCCCCGGCCCCATCCCACCAAGCATGGGGTCGATCAGCGCTTCGAGTCGAATCGCCGAGACGGGTTCCCCACTTCCTCCCAGGGTGAGCGTGTAAGTATCTTTATCCGGGCTAGGGCCGCTGATAAAGACCGCGCCATCGGGCCGCACTTCGGGCTTTGCGCCCGATGCCACTTTGACGTCCTCAGCGGAGGCTACACTCCAGCGTAAGGGCAATGTAATCGGCCATTTCTCCGCGAGTGTCGTCTCACGCTCCGTGATTGTCTTCTCCACCTCGGCGCGTTTCTTTGCCAGCTCAGGCGTGACCACATCCAGCTCAGGCTCCTCGGTATTATCCAAGAAGGCCATCAACTGGTAGTACTCTTTGTGGGTGAGCGGGTCGTACTTATGCGTGTGACACTGCGCACACTGGATCGTCAGTCCCAGCCACGTCGCCCCTGTCGTGCCCATACGGTCCACCATGGCGTAGTACCGATACTCCAAGGGATCAATGCCGCCCTCCTCATTGAGCATCGTATTGCGGTGAAAGCCCGTCGCGATCTTGTCGTCGAGTGTTGCGCCCGGTAGCAAGTCGCCCGCGAGCTGCTTCACGGTGAACTGGTCAAAGGGCATGTCGGTGTTGAGAGCTTTAATCACCCAGTCCCGCCAGGGCCAGATCACCCGGGGCTTGTCTTTCTCGTAGCCGTTGGTATCCGCGTAGCGCGCCAGATCCAGCCACTTACGCGCCCAGCGCTCCCCGTAGTGCGGCGAGGAGAGCAAGCGATCCACCAGTCGCTCGTAGGCATCGGGGCGCGTGTCTTTCACAAACGCCTCAGTCTCCTCCAGGGTCGGAGGCAGGCCGATCAAGTCCAGCGAGACGCGCCGAATGAGCGTGTATCTGTCGGCCTCGGGCTGGAGCGAGAGGCCCAGGGGCTTGAGCTTGGCGGAGATCAGGGTGTCAATCGCATTGCCCCCCCTGCCCCCACCGCTCGGCGGGGGAGAGGGCTTTACAAACGCCCAGTGCGCCGCGTACTTTGCGCCGCTGGCCACCCAGCGCTGCAAGATGCTCTTTTGTGTGGCACTCAGCGGCTTGCCCGTGTGCGACGGTGGCATCTGGAGCGCATCTCCTGCGGGCTTGACGATCCGCGTGAGCACTTCTTTGAGCTTTAACCTGCCCGGCAACTGATCCAGCCGCAGCCCCGCCTGGCGCTGTTTGTCGTCGGGGCCGTGGCACTTGAGGCAGTGGTTGGCAAGAATCGGCCGAACGTCGCGGTTGAAGTCAACACCCCCCTGCCGGGTACCCTTTGGGTGCGGCAAGCGAGGGGGAGTCTGCTGTGCCAGCGCTGCCGTCGCCACCAGTCCGGCCAGTGCCAATAATCCCACCGTCGTTCGTTTCATCTTGATAAAGGGTTTCGACAACGGCAGGCACATTCCTCCTTGATAGTATCTAGGCCACGGCCATTCAGTTTTTTCATCCCGACTCGCTTAGGCTCGTCACCCTTCGGCTCCGCGAAGGGTTTATCGCTCAGATTTTATCCCCTTCGCAGGGAGGAACGACCGATCAGCCGAAGGGGTCACGGCGCTGTCGCCGTGGGGGATGCAAACACTGAATGACCGTGTATCTAGGCGGACTAAAATCGGCAGTCAGCACAGCAAGAACAAAAGTGGCCGGGATGCTACCCCGTCAGCGTGGCGCTGACGACCGGGCTCCAGGGGCCGTACTCGCCTCGGGTGGAGACCCAGCGGCCTAAGTAGTGGATGACCTTGCCCGCTTCGGTGCCCTCGTACTCCGCCAGGTAGGGGCTGGCGGTGTCGGTGCCCAGGGGCAGGCACTCTTTGAAATCCACGGGGGGCGCTCCGCCGAGCTTGTGCCAGAGCTCGCAGCCAAAGACCCCGACGGGCTTGCCGCGCTTGAGGACGACAGAGTCCATGAAGCGCACCACATGGCGCAGGCGCTCGCTGGTGTCCACGGAGAGAGTCGGGTGGCTGGTAGGGGTGGCGGTGGGCATCGAGGTGCCACTGCGCACCGTGAGCTGCATCGCCTCCCGGTCGGCATCGGTGGTGGAGGGGGCGGCCTGCACCTGGTTCACCAGGGAGCGGTCGGCGCTTTCTAAAGTGGTCATCGCATCATCTTTTGCCTGCCGCCTCGCCTGGGCATCGGCCTGCGCCTGAACATGGGTCGCCTAGGCGGAGTCGGCGGTGGTCAGAGCGGTGGTGGTGGCCGTACCGAGCCCCAGTCGGGTGGCATTGGTCAGTCGTGCCCTGATCTCAGCAAGAAGAGTCGCATCGGGTTGGTCGTAGCGATCCGGCATAGTTTTGGAGTCCTCTCTCTCTGAGGTGACGGGGGGATTCTCCCAAGAGCCCCTGCACCTCACTCAAGAGATTCTACACTCCTCCAAAGAGTTCCTGCCGGTCTCTGGGAGATTCCGCGTCTCTCCTAAGCGGTGGGGGAGCGCCTCTCACGCGAGCCTGCCCTCCTCAAGAGAGGAACCAGCACTCCCCCAAGAGCCAGGAGCCCCAGTGTCCCCGGCTCCGGCGCGGCGGCGCTGGATTTCCAGAGGAGAGCATGGTTATTTCCCAGTGAGTCGTAGCCCGTGCCGACAATATCGCCGTTGCTGTCTATGCCATATGCTTTCGAGGAGAGAAAGGTAAGCGGGAGACTGGAGAGATAACCATGCAAGTCTACGACGCTACCCGCTGAGCCCATCCAGAGTAGCGCGTGATCCTCACCACCGGTTGCAATCCCCGAGCCATAGCCGACTTGAAAGCTCCCTGAAACTCCCAAAGCCGTACAGTCCGTAAAGCCTACGGGGTTCAGGCTCGTTATCGCGCTGGTGCTGAGATCCCAAAGCAGTGCATGGCCATCGCCTAGATTGCTCAGACCAGATCCCACAGCCTGAGTGCCATCAACGGCATAGGCGCGGCTCTCAATATAACCGCTTGAGGGGTGCAGATCAACGGCGCTTGCTACCGTCCCACTCCAAGCGAGTGCATGTGTATCGAACGTGCCGAATTGTTCGCCATAGCCCACCTGCGTCCCCCCAGAAACCCCAAATGCCTCACTCCGGTCAAAACCTGTCGGATGTAGATCAACGGCGCTCGCAGCAGTCCCACTCCAGAGCAGAGCGTGTAAGTTGCCCGTAACGGATTCGTCGCCCGATCCTACCTGGCTAGTCCCTGAGGCACTCCTCGCATAAGAATTGAAAAAACCTGTTGGATGTAGATCAACGACACTCGCGGCCGTCCCGCTCCAGAGCAGAGCATGTAAGCTACCACCAAGCTGGCCGCGCCCCACTTGTGTGCTCCCAGAGACAGCATTGACGCTACTGTTAGAAAAGCCTGTAGGGTGCAAGTTCACAAAGCTAGCCGCCGTCCCACTCCAGAGAGCAGCGCGATCAATCCCAATGAAGTCCACCGATCCCCCCTGGGTTCCTCCTGCGATACTAAAACCATAGGCATTTATGGCGTCTATTGGGTCCAGGAGCGAGACAGTGTACTGTCCGCGCACAGTGGAGACAGTGCTTAGAAGCACTAGCATTACCCCGAGAGTATTTTTTAGGTTCATTTTTGCTTTTCTTTCCCAGCGCCGCAACGCCTCCGCGTAAACACCAGCACTCCTCCAAGGGCAAGAAGCACGAGCGTGCCCGGCTCGGGCGCGGCGGCGGCGACCCCAGACAGCTCGAAGAGGTAGTAGTTGCTGCCTCCAACCGCCCCCACGGACCAGGTGGCTGCATTGTCGAGGCTCTCCGCATAGAAATCCTCGGCATCACCCGCCAGACCATCGTTGATGCCGCCGCCGTCGGCAAAGAACCAGCCCAGCGTGCCCGTATTGCTCGGACTTGTCGCCCCCAGCACCAGCCAGTAGGTGCCGGGAGTCAGGGTGACACTCAGGTTGGTGAAGGTCGCCACCTCAAAAGAACCTCCCAGAGGCGTGTAGAACGGGAAAATATCGGTATCGAGAAGGGTATCGGGTACGCCTGCCGCATCCCTAAAGATCGAGAGATCGGCATCGCGCAGGCCCGTATGGAGCAGCAGGTCAACCGACGTAATATCCCAGGTTCCTGTGGTGATCGTGAAGCGCTGCCCGAGAAGATAGTCGTTGTCGGCAATAGTATCGAAGTCATACGGCAGGGGTGAGGTTGCAGTTCCTACCAGCAGGGTCTGTGCCTGCACCGCCCCGGCGCTCACGGTCAACAGAAGCACCGCAAGCCCCCCGAGAAAGCCTCTTCGTCGCATCTTAGCCTTCCTTTTTCACGCTTCGGCGGCGGGTGACCACCAGAGTGCCACCAAGCGCCAGAAATGCCAGCGTGCCTGGCTCTGGGGCGGAGGTTATGGAGAGATTGTCGAAGTAGGCGATCTCCGGGGTTGTGGTGTAGGGGGCACCCGTCGGAGCCTGCCCGCCCAGTGCGAAGCCCGTAGTCAGAGACGTGTAGGTAATATCGCTACGCATCGGGAGGTTTTGCAGTGAGCTGATCGGTGCCCCGTTCAGTGCGACGCTCAGGGTGCGGGCCGTGAAGTTTACGCGCAGCCTGTAGCTGACCCAGTTGTCATAGCCGACGGGCGTAACAGGCCCGAGCCCGTAGATCAGGCTACCCGATCCCGCGACGACGACTCCACTATAGAATCCCAGTGAGGCAAGGCTATTATTGTTCTGATCGGCAAGGCTGAAGCCCCACTGCCCCGCCTGTGCACTGGCCCCTGAGACGCGCATATCAAAGCTGAAGTCATAGATACTACTCACCGTGGAGAGTGCAAAGCTCTTAAAGCCGCCAAAAGAGTTCTGATTGCCCACCACACCATCTACTTTGAGTGCCTGCGTCCCCGAGCGCACCACGCTGGTTTGCACCGTGGCACTGTTGACAGAGTTCTGAAAGTTCGCCCCGCTCTGTGCGTTATTGCCGGGAACTTGCTGAAATATAAGCCCCCACTGATCCGCTGTGGAGGCTCCTAGTGCGCCCGGCACGGTAGTGTAGGGAACTCCCGTAAAGGGATTTATTAAGTTCGCGGTAGCCGTGGTACTGAATGTCGGTGCCTCGAAGCCCGTCGAGTAGATTACGGTGGCCTGCGCGTGAGCAAGCGTGGAGAGAGTTACCATCAGAGCGGTAAGGGAAAGTCGAGAAACAAGGCGAGAAATCATGCTTAAAATACTCCTGCCCCCTAGCCTAGCCCCCTTGCCTTAAAAGTCACGTAAATTTACGGTGCCTCTTGCCATAAATTTCTCAGAGGAAATTTAAGGCAAGAGGGTAAAATTTAAGGCAACAATGCAGACTCGGATCGAGATACTAGGGCGACTGCGGGTTCGTTTACCCGATGGCAGTAGTGTGGAGCACTTCGCCACCCGGAAGGCAGCGGCGCTTCTCGGGTACCTGGCACTCTTTCCGGGGCGTGCCCACCTGCGTGAGCAGCTTGCGGAGGTCTTCTGGCCCGAGGTCGAGCCTGCCAGCGGACGCAATAGCCTCAATGTGGCGCTGAACTCTCTGCGCCCCCATCTGGGAGAGGCCCTGGTAACGGATCGGGTCTATGTCCAGCTTCGCACCGAGCAGCTCACGACCGACTTGGCCGAGGCCCTCGCCTCCAAGAGAAGCTTTGCACCAGACACACTCTTAGCAGGCTTTTATGATGACTTTGTGATCGCCGAGCGGGAGCGCCTGAAGGCACAGCTTGGCTCACTTCTGCAAAATTGGGCCTTCCCTGTCAGCGATGCACGGCAGGTTATGCCAGGCGGTGCCGTGCCGCTGGAGGCAAGTTTTTATATCGAGCGCACTACCGATGGTGCGCTACGGGATGCCTTACGTCGTAGCGACTCGACAATCTTACTCAAGGGCGCCCATGAGGTTGGCAAGACTAGCCTGCTGGCACGCGGCGCAGAGACGGCTCGGCGAAGTGGGGCACGCGTGGCGCTCACCGATCTCTCAACTCTGCCCAGCGAGAGTGCGCAGAGCTTTTTTCGCGCCCTAGCCACCTCCCTCTCCGATGAGCTTGCACTAGACGAGACTCCCGAGACACTCTGGAGCGAGGCGCGTAGCCCCGCAATGAACCTGGAGCGCTTTGTACGCCGCGCCGCGCTAGAGACAAGCCAGACGACACTGGTCTGGGCACTCGACGAAGTAGATCGCCTCTTTGAGTTGCCCTTTGGCCCCGATCTGTTTCGGCTCTTCCGCTCCTGGCACAACCGCCGCTCGCTGGAGCCTCATGGCCCGTGGAGCTACCTGACCCTCGTGATCGCCTACGCCACCGAGGCGCAGCTATTTCTCACCGACCTGCACCAGTCGCCCTTTAACGTTGGAACGCGGCTGACTCTCTCGGACTTCACGCTGGAGGACACTGCGGAGCTCAACCGGCGCTTTGGCTCGCCCTTGGTTAGCTCCGAGGAGCTTCTGGCGCTGCGTGAGTGGGTGGGTGGGCAGCCGTACTTAAACCATCTGGCCTTCCACGCCCTCTCCGATGGCCTCCCGCTGACCGAGCTTCTGGCACAAGCGCTCAACCCCGAGGGGCTTTTTGGAGGGCACCTGCGCCGCCTGAGTGCGTCTTTGCTGCGTAGCCCCGGCCAGAGCGCCGCGATCCAGAGCCTGCTGGAAGGCAATCAAACCCTGAGTCAGGAGCTGTTCTACCGCCTCCGCGCCGCCGGACTCCTCGCCGGGGACTCGTCGAGCGAGGCCCGCTTCCGCTGCCGCCTCTACCGTGACTGGCTCCTCAGGAACGCCGAGCCATGAGTGCTGCCGCACCGTTCTTTGTGACGGGAGGAACGCTTGCTGCCGATGCGCGGAGCTATATCGCGCGGCCCGCAGACCGTGCGCTTCTGGAGGCGCTGCAAGGCGGGGCGTTTTGCTACGTGCTCAACACGCGCCAAGTCGGCAAGTCGAGCCTGATGATCCGCACGGCCCATGCTCTGCGGGAGCGTGGCGTGACGAGCGTGGTCTTAGATATCACGGCGGGCGGCTTTAACCTGACACCTGAGGCCTGGTACGATGGCCTGCTCTTACAGCTCGCCGAGCAGCTGGCGCGGTTTCTCAAGCGCCCCGAGCTGGAAGAGACGCTGGAGGCGGCGTTTGCGGCACGTAGCCAGCTTGGGGTGTCGCAGCGCTTCTTTCATGTGCTAGAGCAGGTCGCGCTCCCCGCAACGGGCGAGCAAGGGCTAACGGTCTTTGTGGACGAGATCGACGCGGTGCGCCTGCTCCCTTTCTCGGTGGATGAGTTCTTTGTGGGAATCCGGGCCTTCTACAACCGCCGTGCGGAGAGAGCGGAGCTGGCGCGGCTGACGTTTTGTCTGGTAGGGGTGGCGACTCCTAACCAGCTGATCGAAAACCCGCTGGTCTCCCCGTTTAATATCGGCAAGAAGATCACGCTCACGGACTTCACCCTCACCGATGCGACGCCCCTCGCGGCAAGCATTCCCGGCGGCAGTGTCGCTCTGGAGCGAGTGCTTTACTGGACCGGCGGGCATCCCTATCTGACGCAGCGGCTCTGTGCATGGCTTGTGGAGATGGGCAGCAGCGTGGACGAGGCGGTGACCAGCCTCTTTTTCACCCATGCGGCCCGTGAGAGTGACGACAACCTTGCGTTTGTGGCCACACGCCTGCTCCGTGGCGAGGACGATCTCGCGGCCTTGCTCGATCTCTACGACAAGGTGCGACGCGGAAAGCGGGTCGCCGACGATCCGACATCGCCGCTCTGTGACACGCTCCACCTCGCGGGGATTGTCCGCTCCCAGAACGATGGCACGCTCGCGGTTCGCAACCGAATCTATGCGCAGGTCTTTGACCTCGCCTGGGTGCGTGAGAACCTCCCCGATGGTGAGCGACGACGCCAGCGAGCCGCGTTCCGTCGGGGGGCAGTACGTACGGGAGTCCTGGCGGGAGGCATTCTGACCGCCATGAGCGGGCTCACTGCCTGGGCACTTCTCAGTGCCCGCCGCGCCGACGACGCCGCGTTGCGTGCCGACCGTGAGGCCGGGAGTGCCTTGCGGGCAGGGCGTATCGCCGTGGCATCCCAGCAGATCGCCGATCAGAACCGCTTGCTGGCCCAAAAAAATCAGATCCGCGCCGAGCTTCTCGCCGAGCAGCGGGCTAAGGCGCTCACCGAGAAAGAGCAGGCTCTGCGGGAGAAAGAGCAGGCACTTCAGGCAAAAGAGGCCGCCCTTAAAGATCGTGAGGCAGCGCTGGTTGCGGAGAAAGCGGCGCGTGGAAAGGCAGACCAGGCGACTCGGTCCGCGCAGACCAACCTGGGACGCGTCGAGCTCTCTCTGGCACTACGGGCGCTAGGCAACCAGGAAACAGAAGCGGCACAGGAGCACCTTGAGGCAGCTCTGCAACAGGGAAAGCTAACCGAAGAGCAGCGACAGACCGCTCTCTTCTGCCAGAGCGCTTTGCAGCGCTGTGCGCCCCGGCTCGTCCGGAAAATCGCCTGCCACGACACTGTCTGCAACCTTCTCTACTCCTCAGATGGTCGCCAAATCGCGATTGGTACAGCCGGTGGCAGGGTGGAGGTCTTCGAGACGGCCACGGGCAAGCGGGTAATGGGGCCTTTCTTTCAGGGAGCTGGTATCTCCGCCCTCGCATTTCTCTCCCAGGAGCGGCTCGCCTCCGCAGGCAACGACAGCAAGATCCACCTCTGGCCCACACGGCCTGGCACGGTTCCCCTTCTCCACACGGACACGAAGGATACGATCTATAGTCTGACTCCCAGCCGCGATGGGACTCGCCTGATCTCCAGTGGCCGAGGCGGCTGTGTGGTCTGGGATACAAGTACCCACCGGGAGGTTAGCCGTATCTGGGACGACGATATGGGGGGGCGCTGGACGGCACAGAAGCCCTCGCTCATTTCTACCGCTTTTGTGGCACGCTTTACCAATCCGCAAGAGACTCAGCTTGCCTTTGGGGCCTACGGCTATGTCTGCAATATCGCCGATGTAGCCACCGGGAAGATGATCTCCGGCTTTGGCACCCCTCTGGGCTCTCCTAAAGCGGCCCCGGACTGGATCTACCAGTTTGTTGCCTCGCCTGAGCCAGGGATATTTGCACTCGTAGGCCACTACCGGGAGTCTCCGGGCAATGGGGGAGCCTGCCTCTACAACCTCGGCACAGGCAGAGCCGTCTCCCCGCAGATGACCTCCGACCACCTCCCACGGGTCGGGAGCTTCAGTCCCAGTGGCAAGATCCTGGCTCTCGGCGACGAGGGGGGGAATCTCCAGCTCTGGGAGCCCTACACCGCAAAACCGCTCACGGCCCCCACGCGCCTCTTTTCCACCCCACGCATTATCGGTCAGCTTGCCTGGCTCCCCGACAGCGACCGGCTCCTCGTTCAGACCATTGAGGGCACTACTGTCTTCTGGAGCACGCAAGAGAAGCGCCTCGTTACCACGCGCTTTCGTGACTGCTTAAATGCCTCCCTCTCGCCCGATAAAGCTCAAGTGGCGACGTGTGATGCTCAGGGGAGTCTCTCGCTCTGGAGCATTCCCAAGCGCCCTCTCGCATCTCTTTTGCGCATTACCTCCTCGGCCATAGGTCTGGACAGTGAGCAGGTTGCTCTGGATACCTATGCCTGGAGCCTCTGGCTGGACAACCCGCAAGAGAGTGGCGTGGTCATTGATATTGAAAACCGTCGCATCCTCCGCCAGACCCAGACCGCCAGTAGCCCCATCGCGGCGAGTCTCAGCCCTGAGGGGCGCTTTCTGGGAGTCTGGAGCAACGGCGCTGCCCTCGTCTGGGATCTGCAGCAGCGCAAGCAGGTCAAGCAGATACTATTCTGGAAGCCGGGCAAGAGTCGCCTGAGTTGGAAAAAAAACAGAGCCGTCGTTTCGCATGACAACGACTCTGAACAGAGTATCGCGCTTCCCTGAACCATGAGGAAGCATATTCCAAAAACTACGCCTCGGCGGCTTCCTCACCCTCATTCCCCATTAGGGCGCTTAGATCGGGCATTCCGGCCATGGTTGGAGCGGCGTTCTGGATTGTCTCGATGAGGATTTCCGCATCCACGGTGGGTGCGAGGGCATCGGTGGCAACCATGATGTGTGCCGTCGGCTGCTCGGGCGTGGGGTAGCCGAGGTTCTCGATATGCGCCGCGTCATCCTCGTTGGACGGATCCAGCGGCTGGATGAACTTCTCGTAGCGGTACGGCTTGTGTGCGGCCTGAAGCAGTACCTGTGTCCTGGGATCGCTGGCGGCTCCGAGAACATGCACTAGAACGGGTGGGAGCACCGCACGCTCAATGGCGAGCGCCATACTGGCTCCAAAGAAGCCCATATTTGGAGCGGCAGGCTGGAACGCCTGTAGGATCCGCTGCGCAAGCTGAGCATGCTCGGTCTCGCCGGTCGCTAAGAACAGGCGCAGGAGCGAGTCGGCCAGTAGCATGTTGTCAACCACATCGCGGCTCCCCACTTTGAGGTTGCCCAGCGCATTGGGACGAACGGGTGCATCAAAGAGGCCACCGGTCTCAGGGCTCTCAAGGTGCCCCCGGCTCCAGTTGGCGATCTCTTCCGCACGGTCCAGATAGATCACGCCCTGCCCGGCCTCGTAGAGGTCGAGGCCCGCAGCCACCAGGTCGGCGGCATCGGAGAGCATGCCGGTGGGAATCTCGCCGACCTCCTCGCCCTCAGCGGCCTGGAAGTGGGTCGGGCAACCGTCTTCGTCTACCAGGTTGGTCAATAAAAAGTCCATCACACGGCGAGCCTGGGTCAGCGCCTCGGCCTCACCCGTGATCTGCCACCACGCCACGAGAGCGCGGGCGGCCACGGCGTTGGCACCCGTGAGAATGGTCTCGTCCACGGCGGGCGGATTCCACTCGGCGCGCTCTTCGAGCGGCTGGGCGTAGTACTCCCCATCGGCGAACTGCGAGCCGCCGAACACACCAAGATCCTCGAACCAGAGCTGCGTGCGAAGATAGTCTAGGCCCTTCTTCGCCGCCGTTTTCAGCGACTCGTCCCCCAGCAGGCTATACCCACGACAGAAGAGGCGCACGAGGTGGGCATTGTCTTCCAGGAGCTTCTCCACCTGCGGATTGCGCCAGTCCGGGGTCTGGGCATAGCGGAAGAACCCACCGCTGCCTTCGTCCACCAGGCCACCTTCCGCGATTCCTTTAAACGTACGATCCAGAATCAGCTTCAGGTCTTCGTCGGGGTGCCCGGCACGCACGGTGCGGGAGTACTGTTCCATCACCAGCTCGGTCACTTCGTTCTGCGGGAACTTCTGGCCGTTGTGCCCGAAGCCACCAAAGGCGAAGTCAAACTCAAACTTGGCACCTAGCAGCACTCCAAAAGGAATATTGGGATCCACGGGCAGGTTGTGATCCAGCGGCGGCGCGGCGTTCTGCTGACGAAGCTGATCACGTAGCCCGGCCACGTGCTGTGCGATCCCAGCTTTCTCATGGCGGTAGGAGTTGAGCACCTGAGGGAGAAGCTGCGCCATGCCATCCGGGGGAACGGAGGTTCCGCCCCAGAGTACATCGCCCTCGCCGGTTAAAACACAGGTCGTCGGCCAGCCGCCCTGGGTGTAGCGCGCATTGACATCCGGGCGCTTGTCCGAGTCCACTCGAACCGGAATGACATTATCACTGATGTACTGGGCAAGGGCTTCATTGCCATACGTATTCTCGTCCATCGCCGCGCAGTACTGACACCAGGTTGCGGTGATCGAGAGCAAAACGGGTTTATCCTGTGCGCGGGCCTCGGCAAAAGCCTCTTCACCCCAGGTACGCCACTCCACTTGACTCATAAATTTAAGTTCCGTTTGTCAAAATTTTAGGGAGCACGTCCAAAGACAAACGCTCCCCCAACATGCGAGTATACCACGTCACGGCTGACGATAGATTTTTATAAAATGATCCGCCATCTGATTGGGCAGAGGGCTTCCGGGAAAGACGGCGCGCGTGGGCATGTGGCAGCTCACACACTTCTCCGTGGGGTTGATGGGGCACGTTTTCTGGGGGGCACGGTGACAGCTCAGACAGGCTTTCTCGTAGGGCCTCGGAGCCGTGCCTACATCATCGTGAGGGTTGTGGCACGTGACACAGGTCAGCTTATCTTTGCTCTGAATGAAACACTTGCTCAGGGACAGGCCAAAGGGCTGGAAGCGCTGCGTACTCGCCTTCTCCCGCGGGTCCATGGTCGCCAGATCGGTAGCGGTACGATGACAGCGCCCACAAAGCTCGTTCACCGCCTTGCCACTACTTCGATCAAACTGTCTCAGCCGTGAGTCGTCGGTCTTTCGCCCCTGCTGTTTTGCAGCGACATGGCGACTCCCTGGCCCGTGGCATGCCTCACACCCCACGCCGTAGAATCGGGGCTCTGGCTTGAGGGAGTTTAGGGGTAGGGTGACCGTGTGACAGCTCAGACAGTGGCGTGTCGTAGACTCATCGTAGGGCCGCCCTAGGCTTCCATGCGCATAATCCTGCTGCCCGGGGGTTGTGTGCCATTTTTGTTGGTTGGGAAAGTAGCTCTGAAAAATCTCCGCGCTCCCCTGCTCCAAGAGCGCCAGAAATGTCATTCCCGTCTTGCCTGAGCCTAGAACAAACGCCAGCGGCACGGTCTGAGTCCCTGACTTCTTCACCATTTTCACGGCGAGACCCGCCCCATCTTGCGTCAGTGCGATCCCACCTGGTGTGACTCCGAGCGCAGGGACAAGCGATCCCAGCGCCGCCGGTGTGGCATCGCGGAGCGTGCTCATGTGCCGAGATTTCTGGTGACTTGTAAACTCCACCGCGTGGCAAGGCTGGCAGGCCGTATTGCCCACAAACTCGGAATAGATCGCCTCCGGGCCAAGAGTGACCGCCGCCGGTTTCTGGCGCACACAGGCAGCCATCACCAACAAGACAACCGGCAAGAGCAGGCCGCACAGCCCGCGCAGTGTATTTCTCATGGCTCGTTCTGAGAGTTTATCATCTGACCTAGGGTATTCTCTCTGGCATGAATATCGCAGACCTGAATGAGCTCGCCGGTCGTCGCTACCCGGCGCAGCGCTGGACGCGTAACTTGGTGGGCGGCATGTCTCCGGTGCAGTGTGAGAACTTTGCGCTGGGTTATGTCGTGCTGGAGCCGGACGGCGGGCAGGTTCCCTGGCACAACCAGGAGCAAGAGGAAGTGTATTTTATAGTCGAGGGTGAGGGCGAGATGTGCCTAGGCGAGGAGCGGCAAGCCGTGAAGTCAGGCCAGTGCGTCTACATTCCCCCCACGGTCTTCCATCAGCTTACGAACACGGGCAGCACTCCCCTGGTAATGATCTACGCCTACGGCCCGGCGGGCGATGTGGCGCACTGGAAGCAGGAGCTAGAGGGCACCCTCCCCCGCGCGGGGATAGATGTCCCCGCGCTCCCCGAGGGCGCCACCCCGCAGTGTGTCTCGCTCCCGTGAAGCGTTCGCCCCCATGCACGAAGGGCGTGCCGCCCATATTTTATGGAGTTAGATTTCTTCGTCGTCGTAGGTGGTCTGATTAGCGTGGTGCTCTTTCTGCTTTTGGACGTAGGCGATAGCGGCAGATTGGTGGTCTGGGCTGAGAGAAAACGCTGCATAGCCAGGCTCCCAAGCGAAGAATCGCGCTGTGCCAAGGTGGTTGCGTATTGTTGAGGACGAGCCGCCTTTGACCTGATTGAGCAAGTGGGCGATAGTCAGTGTCGTGGGAATCGTAACGATCATATGGACGTGATCTGGCATTCCACCGATTGCCAGCACCTCACAACCCAGTCGGGTCGCTTCGACAGAGATGGCATGATAGGCAACACTCTCTAAATCGTCTGTAATCAGGGGACGGCGCTCGTGCGTCGCCCAAACAAGATGTAAACCAATGACCAGCTTATTGCGGCGCTGGGACCGATAATCTTCTTTCACACCTCTAAAACGGGTGAGAACCCTCGAATCTTATAAAACCCAAGAATTTATTTTTCTGCATGGGCGGCACGCCCTTTGTGTCCGAGGAACGAGGACAAAAAGACCGGGTGCCCTTGGGGCGCGTTCATGGGGGCGAACTACAGCTCCGTGTACTTCTTGGAGCTTCCCCGCGCCTTCGCTACCGGGTACTTTTCCGCATTGCGCGCCATCTTCGCCGCAAACGCCGTGTCTAGCTCAATGCCCAGATCGTGGGCGAGGAGCAGCGTGTAATAGAGTACGTCGGCGAGCTCCTCACCCACGGCTTCACGGCGCTCCGTGAGCCGGGTTTGGAGTGCCTCACCGTTGACCCACTGCATGTGCTCCAAGACCTCGCCCACTTCCAGGGAAAGCGAGAGCGCCACATCCTTGGGATTATGGAACTGCGCCCAGTCGCGAGCGTCCCGGAAAGCGACAATCTGCGCGGTCAGCGCGGCTAGAGTTTGCTTGCTCATCGGAGCGGCTTCTTCTGCCAGACCCGCACGTAATCCACCACAAAGGCATCGGGGTAGAGGGTACGCACTATATCCGCAGGATTGCTAGGGTACTCCATGCTCAAAATCAAATATTCCTTAATCTTCGAGATGCCCTGTGTCACTTCGTAGAACTTCAGGCCATCCACATAGAAAACGTACTTCTCCGGGGTCCACTCCAGTCCGAACGTGTGAAAGCCCGTGCCCACGCCCTTCAGATAGCTCTGCATCCCGCGTGTGGTCTTCTGGTTGGGGCCGTATGCCCAGTGGACATTGTGGGAGATAATATCGGTGCCCAGCTTGCGGAAGCACTCCATGATATCTATCTCCGCCCCAAAGAGCGCCGGATCTTCGCCTTTCGCAATCTCGCTAGACTGAATCCAGAACGCCGCCCACACCCCCGGCGACTTCTGCAGTTGCGCCCGGCACTCGTAGTAGCCGTAGCGAGCAGAGAATAAGTCTTGCGTCCCCACCGCGCTCCCCAAGAGCTGCTCACCCTTTTTCTTGGCCCAGAGCCATAGGTAGCCGTCCTTGACCTCCACCGCCTCCTCGGAGACAGTGGCCAGCGCTCGTGGCCCCACTCCCCGCACCTTCCACTTGGTCGGTTCGAGCTTGCTTCCCTCAAACTCATCCTGCCAGACCAGCGCATAGCCCACCTTCTCCGGCACAAACGGCACGGTCGAGACCGGCCCCTGTGCTGGTCGCTGGGCAAGGCTACTACGGGCAAGCAACAGGGCGGCGCAAATAGCGTACAATTTAGTCGTCATGGCAATATTTTCCCACAAAATCATACGTCCTGCGGGCATCTTGCTCCTACTGGCAGTCACCACGGCGTTTGTGCTGTGGATGCAGGAGCCCCCAACGCCCGTTGCGGCTAACGCGTCTGCGGATGTCTTTTCGGCAGAG
>JANNDD010000743.1:0-1621 GCA_031387365.1 Armatimonas sp.
CAATACCTTCGCCAAAAATCGTGGTTAGGCCGGCCTGAGTGGCGGCAATAAAATAGGGCTTTTGGAGTACAGTCAAAGTGACAAAACCAGACTGGACAACCCCAAAAACCCATGCCCGACATTCTACCGCTTCTGCTGAGATTACAACCCGTCCTGACCAAGACAACCTGCCGACAACTCTACAGAATCGTCATGGCAATCCTCGTCATGCCCAAGCACATCACCCAGAGGAGCATCGCACGATGGGCAGACAAAGGAGGCAGCTATCGCACGATTCACCGATTCTTTCAGACCAACATCGATTGGATGCAGGTTCAATGGCTTCTCTTCTTGCTGGTGCTACATACCACGACAGATACCTATCTTCTGGTGGGAGACGAAACCGTTCTCAAAAAGGCGGGGAAACATACCTTTGGGTTAGACCGTTTTTTCTCCTCGCTTGCCCAGAAACCGGTCCCCGCAGTCGCTTTCTTCGCTCTGGCTCTGGTCAATGTCCAAAAACGGCAAGCCTATACCCTTTCGGCCCAGCAAGTCGTCCGTACTCAACAAGAGAAAGACGAGGCCAAGCAAAAACGAGAAGACAGGAAATCCAAAAATAACAAGAGTAGCGAATACATAAAGAAAGCAGGACGACCCAAGGGCAGTAAAAACAAGAACAAAGAGAAAATCACGCTAAACCCGGAGCTTGCGCGCATCCTTCTCTGGACACAGAAGCTTCTGGCGCTGATTGGTAAGAAGATTGCGTTGCATTACTTGGTTTTGGATGGACATTTTGGAAATCATCCCTCTTACCAGATGACGCGCCAGTTGGGATTGCACCTGATCTCCAAAATGAGGCACGACGCCCAACTGTATCTTTTGCCAACACAAGATCAGCAACAAGCAAGTCCGCGTCTGAGGTATGGCGATAGGCTCGATTATGACAATCTGCCGCTTGCCTCTCGGGTCTCGTGTGAGCAGGAAGACGACTATGAGCGTGAAGTCTACCAGATGCAGTGTCGGCACAAAGACTTTGCTGAGGTGCTCAATATCGTGGTGATTGTCAAGACGCATCGGGTGACAGAACGTCGAGGTCATGTGGTCTTGTTTAGCAGCGACTTAGACTTGGTAGCCCTCACACTGGTGGAGTATTATAGTCTGCGTTTCCAGATCGAGTTTGAGTTTCGCGATGCCAAGCAGCATTTTGGTCTCTCTGACTTTGTGTGCGTAGATGAGACATCTGTCCAGAACGCAGTTGGCCTCTCGTTTTTCATGGGCAATCTGAGTTGCCACCTTTTGGAGTGTTTTGGCGAGTCGTTTCCCCAGGCGGGTATTGCTGATCTGAAAAGTTACTATCGTGGCCGTCGCTACGCTCTGGAGACCTTGAAGTATCTGCCTTCTGCCTTGAAATGTCTTCCGGAATTTGCCGATGGGATTGTTTGTTCTGGTGTGCTTTCGCGGCTGGACTCGGTTCTGGACCAGGTTTGTCGTCTTGGCTTGATCCATCCGGAAGGCAAGGCTATTTCTTGCAGGTCGTCGGCCTCAAAATCGGTCTCAAAAATGGAACTTTCGCCTTGAGATTTATTCTTGGCGACACGACATATGCCTTCTGAAAAGGCAGGCTATTTTGGCGAAGGTATTG
>JANNDD010000535.1:0-1489 GCA_031387365.1 Armatimonas sp.
CTCTGGCGCGGACACTGGCCTTCGCCGCAAAGACTTCCGCCGACGCGAGAGACTTCCCCGGAGCTAGCCGCTACGCTCTGGATGCCATCGCGCTGAGCCAACAAATCCCGCGCGGTGGTGGGATGATGCCGGAGATAATTGGGAACTCATGCGAGCCATTCGGGCAGAAAGCGCTCTGGGAGATAGCCGACAAGCTCGACGCGAAAACGGCGCGTGCGGCGGCGGCACGGCTGGCGGCGCTGGAGAAGACGCGTCTGCCACTCTCTGCAACATTTCAGGAAGAGAAGCGCACCGTACGCAGTCAGTTCCAGCCGATCTTTAACGGCGGGCCGCTCGCCGCCTGGCGTAACACGGGAACCTATTTCGGCGAAGTTCAGGCAACAACGAGCCAGCTTATGAAGATGATGCCTGGGGAAAGTGCGGCGGAGCCGGAGCCCGAGACGCTCGCCGATAAATTTCAGTGGGCCAAACTACGGGCGCAGATTGTTTACTACGGCCCGCGGACGGTCGCGGAGAACATGGAAAACTGGATGGACTTAGTAGGGAGGCGCTCCGAGCAGCCGTGGTGCAACCCGCGCCCGGTGCCGCCGCTGCCGAGTGATCCGCTGAGCCAGATAATCCTGCCCGTCTATGGGCAACTGGAAATCAAGTGTATGCTGACCCGCGCCCAGTCACAGCTCTTGCAAGGCTACTTACTGCTCCGCGCGGTGCGCCTCGAAACGGGCCACTATCCCTCGCCGAGCGAGGCGACGACGTTTCTCCCCAGCGATCCGTTCTCCCCGACTCGTGCGCCGCTGCGTTATCGCCGTGACTCTGCCGAGAAGATCACGCTCTGGAGTGTGGGGCCAAACGCGACGGATGAGGGCGGAGTGCAGGGCAAGCAAGAGGCTGGTAAAGAAGGCATGCCCGGCGATCTGGTGGCAGCACAAACAACAGGAGAGAGGCTTTAGGACGCGACTTGGTTCTTGCCCGCGCGCTTGGCGGTGTAGAGGAGCTTATCTGCCCGATCGAGCAAGTCTTCCTCACCAATTAGGTCCGCGACCCCGATGCTGACGGTTAGATGGAGCCCGGGGACGATGGTATCCCACGGATGCTCTGCGATGCGCTGACGGAGGCGTTCCGCGAGGTTCTGAGCATCGGGGAGCGTGGTTTCGGGAGCGATAATCACAAACTCATCACCCGCTTGCCGCACCAGAACATCGCTCTGGCGGCTGGACTGACGTAGAAGCGTGGCAAAGGCTAGGAGTACCAGATCGCCGGTTCGGTGAGAGTGGGTATCGTTGACCTGCTTAAAGTCGTCAATATCAATGAGGATAATACTCAGCGGGAGCTCGTAGCGCCGTGAGCGAGAAATCTCTTTTTCCAGAAACTGACTCAGGAAACGGCGGTTGTAGAGCTGGGTGAGTGGGTCCTCCAGCACTTGCTGACGTAGCTCCTCGGCTTCTTGACGCGCACGTTCGGCATCTTGTCGTGCGAGCTGGCTCTGCAT
>JANNDD010000537.1:0-1740 GCA_031387365.1 Armatimonas sp.
CAAGGCCATGTTCGTCACCGACTACAAGAAAGTGCTCGACGATCCCGCAGTACAGGGTGTCTTTGTCGCAACACCAACACACCTCCACAAGCAGATTGTCCTGGATGCACTCGCAGCGGGAAAGCATGTCTACTGCGAAGCGCCCCTCGCGCACACCATCGAAGAGGCAAGAGTCATCGCAATCGCAGGACGAGATGCAAAGACAATCTTCCAGGCGGGCCTCCAGAACAGAACCAACGGGCAGCACCACCATGTCAAGCATTTTGTTGAGATTGGGGCACTCGGCCCCGTAGTGCGCGTCGAAGCGGCGTGGAACCAAAAATCAAGTTGGCAACGGACGGCTCCTAGCCCCGAGCGAGAGACGGCACTCAACTGGCGACTCGATAAGAACCGTGCCAACGGCTTGCTGGGCGAGGTCGGAATCCATGCGATAGACACTGTAAGCTGGCTATTAAATAAAGCGCCTCTATCAGTGGTAGGGTTTGGCGAGGAACGATCTGCGACAGTGATCTTCGAATACCCTGAGGGCGTCCGCCTGACCTACAGTGCCACTCTGGGAAGCTCGTTCGGCGGTAGCTACGAGCTCCTCTGCGGCGACCAGTCCGCTATTCTCCTACGAGGCGAACGTGCCTGGATGGTCAAGGAAGCCGATGCCCACTCGCTAGGCTGGGAAGTCTATGCACGAAAAGAGCAAGTGGGTGATGAGAAGGCCGTAATCCTAGTGGCGAATACAAGTAAGCTCCTCTCCGAGGGGCTACAGCCCAGTCAGGCCCCCCGCAACCCACAGCACACACCGCTCTATTTCGCCTGTGAGGCGTTTCTGCGCTCCGTTCGAATCGGGCGCGAGAAAACCGATGCCACTCCCTCCATCACCAAGACCGGAGAGGGCTGGCAGAAAACCGACCCGCTGGCACGCGATGCTTCGGCAGAGATCGGGTTTGCCGCAACCGTTATTGCCATCAAAGCACATGAAGCCGTGCAAACCGGCAAGAAAATTACTAACCTACGGGAAGAAAGCACACTAAGCCTACTATGAGTGATGTAACACGACGCGATCTTTTGGGGCGGAGCTCCGCCCTGGCTCTGGGCCTGCTCCTGGGCAAAGAGACCCTGGCCCATGCGGAGGAGCTGACGCTTGATTCGGCGCCACAGGCAACCAAGGCCAAGCCCGTCGCCGCACAGCCCAAAACTGCCGCACAGTCAAAGACTCCCCCAAAGACCTCACCGAAGCCCGCCCCTCCGGTGAAGGCACTCCCGGAAGATCCCCCCCCCAGCCCTGTCACGGTTGCGGTGATCGGAGCCAACGAGCGGGGACGAGAGATGTTAACGTCGCTCTCGTATGTTAAAGGCGCGGTCGTGAAGTATGTCTGCGACAGCTACGAGTCCGTGGGATTCCAGAAGCGTGCCATGGAGAACGCACCCAAGGCCATGTTCGTCACCGACTACAAGAAAGTGCTCGACGATCCCGCAGTACAGGGCGTCTTTGTCGCAACACCAACCCACCTCCACAAGCAGATCGTTTTAGACGCACTCGCAGCGGGAAAGCATGTCTACTGCGAAGCGCCCCTCGCGCACACCATCGAAGAGGCAAGAGTCATCGCAATCGCTGGACGAGACGCAAAGACAATCTTCCAGGCGGGCCTCCAGAACAGAACCAACGGGCAGCACCACCACGTGAAGCACTTTGTTGAGATTGGAGCCGTGGGCAATATCTCCCGTTGCACCGCTCAGTGGAACCAG
>JANNDD010000834.1:0-5250 GCA_031387365.1 Armatimonas sp.
CCGCTCATGGCATCCGTGACACAGACTTTCTCATCGTTGGCGGCGGAGAGGATCTGGTTGCCCAGAAATGCCACCGACTCCACCGTGTCGTAGTGCGGCTTGAGGGTTTTTATGAGCTGGCCGCTCGTGGAGTTTAGCAACAAGATCACACCGCTCATGCCGGGCACACCCGTTCCCGCGGCGATTATGCCACCATCGGGGGAGAACGCGACGGTGCGGATGGCATCCGTGGAGACGCTCCAGTCCGAGAGCTTATTGCCGCTTGCGACCTCGTAGATCACCACGCGCCGGTACGTCCCCACCGCGAGGCGCACGCCATCGGGCGAGAACGCCACTGCCCAGCACGGTGGCAGCTTGGTTGCGACAGGCACAACGGGGAAGCTTGCCCCCGCGTTCTTACCTCCCCCGGCTCGCTGGGGCTCGCCACCCCCTCCGGCTCCGCGAAGGGGGGCGTTTGGTTTAGCCGTCGTTTTCTTCTGTGATCGTGTCACCCACATGAATTTCGCCTTCCTCCAGCACCCGTGCTCGAATCCCAGCTTGGTTCACCAGGCGCCGAGCCAGGCCGGGGCGCTGCGTGTGGGCCTCCAGCTTGGCGCAGGGCTGGCAGAGCTCCGTGCCTTCGCAGAGCACGCTGCCCACGCGAAAGCGCTTGCCCACTAAGGGATTCAGCGCGACTCCCGTCACCGTGATGTTGCGCCGCGACTCACCGGGAGCAAAGCCCTCGGTGTCCACGGCCTCCGCCTCGATGAGTGTGATATTGGTGGTCTGACGGTCACCCGCAATGCCGCTGTCTTTGACAAGGTGCGCCGACATCACAGACTTCACAGGAGCCCAGGACTCGGATGCGAAATGGATGGAACGAATCATGGTTGCCTAGACCAGCTCGCCGATGTGACGACCGCCGCGTGAGAGGGTGATGCGGACACCTTCAGGAGATGTGATGGACTGAGTGTAGTCAATGCCGAGGCACTGGTAGATAGTGGCCGCGAGGTCCTCGGGCTTGATAGGCCGCTCGGCGGGCTCGAAGCCTTTGGTATCCGACGAACCCACGACCACACCGCCTTTTACGCCGCCTCCCGCCACGAGCACGGAGAAACAACGGGCGTGGTGGTCACGGCCCCCGTCGCGGTTGACAATGGGCGTGCGGCCAAACTCACTCATCACAATCACCATCGTGGTTTTGAGTAGACCACGTTGCTGCAAGTCATCAATAAACGCGGCGACGCCTTTATCGAAAGTTGGCAGGAGATTTCTTGAGAGATTATTAAACGCATTGTTGTGTGTGTCCCAGCCGCCCGACGAGACCGTCACAAAGCGCACCCCGCCCTCCACTAAGCGCCGTGCCAGTAGGAGGCTCTGTCCAAGCTGTGTCCGTCCGTAGGCATCGCGCACCTTCGCGGGCTCTTTGCTGACATCAAACGACGCGCGCGCCTCTGTTGACGAGAGCAGACCGTACGCCCGGTTATAGAAAGAGTTGACCGCCTTGACGCGGTCCGAGCCCTTCTCAAAGCGCGAAAACGCCGAGTCCACGGACTCACGCAGGGTCTTGCGGCGATCCATACGCTCCAGCGTCATTCCCTGGGGTAAGTCTAAATCGCGTACCTTAAAGCCACCGTTGTTGGGATCACCGCCCGGGGCGAACGGGTCGAGCGCCGCACCGAGAAAACCCGCGCCGCCGTACTGAAGCTGGCCAGGTACCGCGATGTAGGGCGGAAGTGCGGACTTCGTGGGCAAAAACTTGGCTGCCACCGAGCCGTAGCTGGGAACGCCGAAGCCAGGCAGGGGCTGGAACCCCGTTAACATATAGTGGGTGCCCCGCTCGTGGGCCGCTTCGCCCGTGGTCATGGAGCGGATCAGCGAGAACTTATCGGCCTGCGCGGCAAGTAGCGGCAGGTGCTCGGAGATCTGCATTCCGTCGGCCTTGGTATTGATCGGGTTGAACTGACCACGAATTTCCACGGGAGCATCGGGCTTGAGATCGAAGGTGTCTAAGTGGCTCGCGCCACCCCCCAACCAGATAATGACGGCAGATTGCGCCGTTGCGCCTTGCAGGCCCGCTGCCTGGGCTTCCTCGGCCTCAAACAGATCGGTCAGGCTGAGACCCAGCAGGGCTCCGGCTTTGAGGCCAGTGCTGAGAAAACTACGTCGAGAGAGTGCGTTGTATTCCGTACACGCGTTCGGGTCCGTTGGTTCCGCCATGGTGTCTAATTACCTCTACTCTGAAATCTTGCTCATTGTAACATTAATCGGTGGATCCGCCCACGTCCTGTGGGCGGACTCAGAGGTACAATTAGGACATGAAGTTTCCCACACTCACGGATCGAATTGGTGCGACCCCACTGGTGCTACTGCCCTCACCCAACCCCGATATTCCTATTCTGGGGAAGATGGAGGGCAATAATCCTGGTGGCAGTGTAAAAGATCGGCCCGCGTGGTCTATGATCCGCCGCGCTGAAGAACGGGGCGAGCTGAAGCCCGGCGTGACCCTGATCGAGCCCACCAGTGGCAATACGGGAATCGCGCTGGCGATGATCGCCGCCGCCCGTGGCTATAAATTGGAGCTGGTCATGCCCGCCAATAGCACCGCGGAGCGGGTGCAGACCATGCGGGCACTGGGAGCAAAAGTCGTGCTGACCCCTGCGACAGGGGGCATGGAAGGCACGATTGACTTTGCCCATGCGCGGATGGCAGCGAACCCCGGCGTTTACTTGATGCTCAATCAGTTCGCCAATCCGGATAACTGGCGTGCGCACTACGAGACCACCGGCCCCGAGATCTGGCAGGACACGGAGCAGAAAATCACACACTTTGTCTCGGCGATGGGTACCACGGGAACCATCATGGGCGTCTCGCGCTACTTAAAAGAGCAGAGCCAGGCAGTTCAGATCGTCGGCTGCCAGCCCACGCCTGGCTCACGCATCCCCGGAATTCGGCGCTGGGCGCCTGAGTATCTGCCGAAGATCTTCGAGCGCGAGCGCGTGGACCGGGTCATTGACATTGAGCAAGGAGTCGCGGAGTCCACTGCGCGCACACTCGCGGCCACCACGGGGATTTTTACGGGCGTCTCGGCGGCAGGGGCGCTCTGGGCCGCGCAGCAAGTGGCGAGCGAGCTGGCTAAAGAAGGCAAAAAGGGCCTGGTCGTGACGATTCTCTGCGATCGCGGCGACCGCTACCTCTCGTCGGACTTGTTCGCCGACGGCCACCCGGAGCTGGGTGCGCTGGAGATAATTTCATGAGCACGGTCACTATCACGTTGGATCGGGTCGGGCCGTGTGCCTACGATGCCACGGACGCGCTGGGAAATTGCATGCGCCTCTCGGGGTCTGCCGAGCTGGATCAGCAGATTCGGGAGCGCCTCCCCGACCCAAGTGTCTTTCCTCAGACACTGCCGCCGCTGGAAAACTCCGGCCCGGGCTTTCGGCCCATGGCGCTACTCTTAATCTCGCTGGCGGGCTGTAGCGCACTGGATCTGGGGCTGATTCTCGCGCGGCAACGGCAGGATGTCCGTGGGGTAACCATCGTTGCGGAGGGCACCCGCGCCGATGCCACCCCCGCGCCCTACACCCATATCACCCTGACATTCACCGCCTGTGGCCCCGTAGACCCTGTGGCACTGTCCCGCGCCGCCGAACTCGCCGTGCACAAGTACTGCTCCGTCGCCGACACGCTCAAACCTGAGATCACGGTGGTGACGAGAGTCGCGGAGTTGCGCGCATGAAACGTCGTGTACCGCTCGCGCTGCAAGTGCTCATCGGGGTGGCTCTGGGAATTGTGCTTGGAGTGACTGCTGGCAAGGGCGAGCTGACCGAGACTCTCGGGGCGATTGGCATCCTCGCGATCAAGGCACTACGGGCGCTCGCGGTGCCGCTCGTGTTCTTCGCCATTTTGGATGCATTTGTCAAGACCCGGATCGAGGCGAAGAAGTTCGGGCGGCTGATGCTGATCTGCCTGGTCAATGTCTCGGTGGCGATGGTGATTGGGCTGACACTGCTCAATGTCTTCCAGCCCGGCAAGCTCTGGCGCGGCAAGCTGGAGACACTCATTGCGCAGACACACGCCAAAGCCCCGGAGGCAAAGAAAGTTGAGGATCCCGAAGCGCCCGGCGCAACTCTTGAGCTTCTGCCTAATATCAGCTACTATGTTCCTTCGTCGCTGGTACGGCCTTTTGTCTACAATAACCTAATTTCCGTGGTTCTACTGGCACTGCTTATTGGGGCGGCGATCCGCAAAGTGCGCTCCGAGCAAGAAGCGCTTAGCGAATCAACAGAGCAGAGCATTCGGACCATTGAGGGCTTTATCGCCGCCGCGTACCAAGTGATGCTGGTGATGCTGGAGTGGATTGTTCGCACGGTGCCCTACGCTGTCTTTGGTACTGTGGCAAAGGTGGTCGGGGCGTCGGGGGTTGGGGTATTTGCCCTGCTCTGGGTCTTTCTGCTCGTCGCGCTCACCGGGCTGGCACTCCATAGCCTAGTCTACTACCCGGCCATTGCTTATTTCTGGGGAAAGAAATCCCCGAAGGTCTATCTCGGGCAAGGCGCGGATGCGATTCTTACGGGGCTCTCGACCAACTCCAGTCTGGCGTCGGTGCCTATCACGCTCAAGTGTTTAGAGAAGATGGGGGTCTCGACAGCATCTGCGCGCCTCGCGGCGTGCGTGGGCACCAACCTCAACAACGACGGCATCACGCTCTACGAGGCGATGGCGGCGCTCTTTCTGGCGCAGGCACTGGGCAAAGATCTCTCGCTTGCGGCACAGTTTCAGGTGGTGCTTGCCTCCATTATGGCCGGAGCCGGTATCGCCGGAATCCCCGAAGCCGGTCTGATTGTCTTACCCTTGGTTTTGTCTACCGCCGGGCTCTCCGCCGAGACAATCGCCGTCGCGCTGCCGCTGCTCATCCCCGTGGACTGGATCATCGCCCGCGCTCGCTCCGGTGTCAATGTGATGAGCGACATGCTTGTTGCGATCTTGCTTGATGCCGGTCAAAAGCCCACCAACGAGTAATGACCGAGCTGCTGCGCCTTCGTCTGCCCACCGACAACGCCTTTGTGAGCGTTGCACGGGAGGCGGTTGTCTCTGTGGCACGCAAGCTTCGCTTTCCCGAGGCGGAGCGCGAGGCGCTCCGGCTGGCAGTGGGCGAGGCGTGCAACAATACGGTGGAGCACGGCGATGAGCGCGGGATGCTGACTCTGCGCTGCCTGCACGACTACGAGTTTCTGATTGTGGAAGTGAGTAATGCGGGTGAGGGCGCAC
>JANNDD010000838.1:0-11079 GCA_031387365.1 Armatimonas sp.
AGAAGCCCGGCACGGCTCCTAGAACTTTTCCAATCGTGCCCTTCCCGGAGCCAGGACGACCAAAAAGCAAAATAGTACGGTAGCGTTGTGGCATAACGCAAACATTGTACCTCCCCCAAAAAAATCAGCCCACCCTCACGAGCTGCGAGGGTGGGCCATTGCTTCGGAACGCGCGGTATTAGTCGCGGTTCAAAAGCCTGTAGTAGTTGTGCGAGCGGACACAGTTCACACACGTCCCCTGGGCATAGGTTGAAACCCCATCTTCGTTGACCAGCGGGACCCCATCCTCAACAGCGACTCCGTTGACGTTGGGTGCTTTCTCAAATAGCTGGCTGATCGCTAGGTTCTTGGCATGACCATCGAGGAAGACACAGTTCAAACGGCCCCTGACGGGAACCGGCATCGTTTGCATCGTAACCGTTTGCTCCGTGCTGTGGCGGCCCTGTGCAAACAAGCCTGGTTGCCCAAACGCAGCGGAGCCATTATTACGTGGGTCCCAGGCCATCATTGCCCACCCTGATGCAGTACCAGCGGTTCCAACAAAACCCGTCTCGCCGATAATCACTGTATCCGCGTGCTTGTTGATCGAAGCGAGTGAGTAACCCGGTGCGGAGTCCAGCACCGCGCCGGTGAGATCGCCCGAATCGCCGTGAAGGGCGTAGTTCCAGCCATAGCCGCCTTTATCATTTTGCCCAACGACTAGCCCAGTCATTGCGGGACGAGAGCCACTGGCCGGGCAGGTGTAGTTATTGTTGGTGGTCGCTCTCCAAGGCTGCTGGGAGATATTAGGGCAGGTGAAGACTTGCTCGTTCTTGACATACGGATAGATCTGCCACTGCCAGCGACCACGGCACTGGGCGTTGTAGCCCGCCACGGGCAGAGTCTCGTCGTAGTCCTGGGCGTACTGAATCACTCCAAGAGCAAGCTGCTTGGTGTTGGACAGACAGGCCACGGAGCGTGCCTTGTCACGAGCCTGGGCGAAAACGGGAAAGAGAATAGCGGCAAGAATCGCGATGATCGCGATCACGACAAGAAGTTCAATAAGGGTAAAAGCTCGACGTTGCATTTAAGATTTCCTCAACTGTAAGGGAACTCTTCCCACCGTGGGAAGGTAGCGTATTTTATCAGTCCATTTCATAAACTTGCTACATAAATATTCTTTAATAATTCGCCAAAGAAATCCGCCCACCTTCTCCTCGTCAGAAAAAGTGGGCGGACTTTGGGGTCCTCAATTCCTAGTCAATATTCAGAAGCTTGAAGCGAATATGTGGCCGTGTGTGGCTGACAACGGTTCCAGGAGTTGCCGTCGCAACCCCATTCTCGTTCACCAGAGGGACACCATCTTCAACCGCGACTCCATTGATCACAGGCGCAACTTCAAAAAGCTGACCAAGACCAAGGTTCTTTGCATGACCATCTAGGAAAACGCAGTTCAGACGTCCCTTAACGGGCACGGGCATCGTCTGCATGGTGAAGGTTTGCTCAGTGTTATGCCGTCCTTGGGCGAAAAGGCCTGGCTGAGAAAAACCTGCCGCTGTCGCAGTAATACGCGGATCGAAGGCCATCATTGCCCACCCCGATGCCTGGCTGACGTTGGGGACGAACCCAGTCTCACCAATAATAACCGTATCCGCGTGCTTTGCGATGGATGCTAGAGAAAACCCTGGAGCCGTGTCCAGGGAGCTTGCCCCATTTCCATTGTCCGCTTGGAGGGCATAGCTCCAACCGTAGCCACCTTTATCATTTCGGCCTAGACTCAGGGTTACGGTGCCACCGGCTCCATTTGAGCATCCCGCTTGGTTACTAACCGTCGCTAACCAGGGGCGCTGGGAGATATTAGGGCAGGTGAAGACTTGCTCGTTCTTGACATACGGATAGATTTGCCACTGCCAGCGGCCACGGCACTGGGCGTTGTAGCCCGCCACGGGCAGAGTCTCGTCGTAGTCCTGAGCGTACTGAATCACTCCAAGAGCAAGCTGTTTGGTGTTGGACAGACAGGCCACGGAGCGTGCCTTGTCACGAGCCTGGGCAAATACGGGAAAGAGAATGGCAGCGAGAATCGCGATGATCGCGATCACGACAAGAAGTTCAATAAGGGTAAAAGCTCGACGTTGCATTTAAGATTTCCTCAACTATAAGGGAACTCTTCCCACCGTGGGAAGGTAGCGTATTCTACCTTAGAGATTACAAAATACGCTACCTTACAGCGCCTCTCTTTTCACCTTATTTTAATTACCTCGGAACCAGTGCGCGCTCCAGCAACGCAAGTGCTGTCTCCACGGGCTGATCTGCTAGATCAATCACGATGCCATCCCAGCGGACGGTCGCTTCCGGGTCGTTGAGCTTCTGGAGTTCTTTGCCAAGCACTCCCGTGAACTGATCCGGCTCATCGAAGCCCGCGAAGTCGCTGGCATCGCCGAACAGGGCGGGCTGGGAGAATATAGTGCTGTAGGAGAATATTTTCAGGGCCGGGCGGAGGGCGGAGGTAATCGTGGCGCCTGCGGGATACTTGCCCGTCCACTTTTCCCAGCGTGGTGGCTGGACACTGGCCAGAACAGATACGGGAGCGAGTGTTTCTTTAGCGAGCGCAGTGTCTAGGCGCTTCAGGAACGCATCGTTTCGAGCCGTCGTGCGCTTACCCCAAGCCACGCGGGAACCTTGTGCATTGAAAATGTCTGCGAAGTTAAAGCCGCCCAGCTCAGCCGCATCGGATTTCTGATCCTTGGTGAAGGCGACCCGCTCGCGGGCATTGGCGCCTCCCTGCCAGAAGAAGCCCGCGCCATCGCCCATGCCCCCAGCACCGTCGCGGTAGCCCGGCGCTGCCAGCCGCTCCAGTGCAAACCCCGTGATGCCAGGAAGGGCCAGGAGCCGCTTGGCCCGCGCCACAAATCCGGCCACATCCGCACTCTCCGGGGTGACAAAGTCGGCCCCCAGCATCCGGCCCATCATCGGTGCGAGCTGAGGCGGCATGCTTGCTAAAAGCTTTGTGGACTCCGGGGAGGCAATCCATTCGGTAAGCGACTGACCCGACCACGACTTATCCCGCACTGCATCGGCGGTGAGCGGCTCCAGCGGGGCGAGAACCGCCACAACTTCGATCTTCCCCTTTGCTTCCGCACCCAAGAGTGCCAGCTCTTTGTCTTTACCGACGGGCACAGATACCCGGAGCTCCGTCAGCCCCCGCGCCACCGCCGACGCGACCAGAGCCGCTGCCTGCGCCTCGTTACTCGGTAGGGCAGTGGTGACCACACGCTGCTTCAAACTGGACGGGAGTGTCACGGCGGGCGGTGGTGCGGGCACGGGAAGCTCCGGGTGGATCTCGTTGGCATCGGCGGTAGCCAGAGTCGCGACGGCTCCTAGTGTGGGGGCAACGAGTTCTAAAACAATACTCTGGCTACAGCGCACCTGCGTTAGAGGCTGTGGGTCGCGGCGGGTAATCCCAGGGGTGCCATCGGGAATGTTGGCGATCGCTCCCGAGAAGGCATCGTGCCGCTCCTGAGCTTGCTTCTGCAGCTCCGGCGGGAGCTCCCCCAGGGGAACCATGTTTCCGTCACCTGTTGGCTTGGCCTCCGCAATCTGCCAGAACTTCGCGCCGAAGTTCGCACCCGTCCCGCGCGGCAGCGCCCGCAGGGTCGCCTGGCGGATCAGTCGGATCTTGGCATCCTTTGCCAAGCGCTCCGCACTGCGCTGGTCCTGCATCATCCCCGAGATCGGTGCCATCATAGCGCTCATGGGGTTCTCGTTGGTCTTGAGCGCCACTTGATCCGTCAGTAAGTACACCGACTCCTTATCATCGCTGATCCGCCGCACTGCGCCCCCCACTGCCACGCAGAGTGCTTCGATCAAATCCCCTGCCCGTGCACTTGTTCCCCGTGCGCTTATCTTGAGCTTACCAATGCGCTGATCCGCGAAGAGGGGCACCTTCGTGACTTGAGCGATCCGGGCCACCAGCTCGTCCACGGTTGCCACGCCCGTAAGTGAGATCAGGCCATTGAGCCCCCCCGAGTCGGGGTTCAGATCAGAGGGTTTTCGCCGAGCGGGAACCCCTTTATTGCCCGTCGGACCGCCCCCCAGCAGCGCCATAAACGCCATTGGATTGGGAGCCTTGCCTGCCTTGAGTGCCAGGGTTCGCGTATTTCCCGGCGCATCGCTGTCGTTGATCAAGTTACCAAACTGCATTGACAGTCGTGCGCCGCCGCCGCCCGCCGCCCCAAATTCCGGAAGATTCGGAGCAAGGCTCAGAGCACGCGAGAGGCGGAGCTTAAACTGGTTCTGATCCGCCGCAGGGATCACCTGCGGGGTGCCCAGCGGCCCAGCATCGGGGAAGTTAGGTTTCTGTGCAAATCGAAACGGCAGGGTTCGGCGCAGCAACGGCTGTGCAAGCGCCCGCTGCTTGGTATCGAGGCTAGAGAGTGGCAAGCCCGACGACGACGAGGCTTGCTGAAGCTGGCTCACGCTCAGACTGGCCAGAAGCGGGAGCAGGCGGCTTCCACTCATGCCCATCCCCATTGCCATCCCCTCCTGCATCAGCTCCTTCATGTCGGGATCGCTAAAGGGACTCGTACTCTTGCTCTTATCAGGCAGAAGCTGGGGGGCTAGGACACTCACGCCACCACAACGGACAACTTGGGCACCAAAGCGCTGTGCCACCTGCACCGTGTTCCAGCCTTCACGCGGCGCGGCTCCTAGCGGTGCCACCACGGGCTTTTTCTGTCCGGTGAGCGCCTCCATGTCTGGCATCATGGCAAACATTCCCCCCATAGATCCACTAAAGAAATCAATCGGCTTGGGCTCGCTCACCAGGGAGTACTTCTCCGCGCCGACGATTAAAAGCGGACCGCGCGCGGAGACATTCCAGTAGAGGTTCGGCACGACAGACACCAGTGTGCTACTCGCTGATTGCGCGGCAGGCTGCGGAATGGCGATCGCAGGCGGCGCTTGAGGTAAAAATCCCATACTCACTAGGATACCTGTACCGCTTTGCTAGTTGCAAGTTTACTGCGAGGGGAGCCACTCAATACTCTTAAGCAAGCGCTCCAGCGACGGCACCAGGCGCTCGAAGTCCTCTTTTTTGGACGTCAGTGTCAGAACATAGATACGCCCCTGGCGACAGATATAGACCTGCCGGTTGCGCACCAGCGCACTCTGCCCCGGTTGCTTAAGCTGCCCGTCGAGCAGCCAGGCATCGGCACCGGCCAGTGTCAGCCGCTGCTTCGCGGTCTGCTGAAAGCCCGGATAGCGTTTCGCCAGCGCGAGAGCGATCGTGGCGGGAAGGTTGTCAGGAAGGCGACTGCGGCCCGAATCCTCAGAAAACGAGAGCGCAAGAGTTGCGCCGCTGGTTCCCAGAGGCGCAAAGCTCGCCAGCAAGCCCGCCGACTGCCCAACAATGGCCAGACGCTGCCATCCCAGTGGGATACGCACGGCGAGTTTCTGCTGCTCGAAGGAAACCCGCTGGCCGTCTACCCGCACTTTTTGAGGAGGCGCTTCCAGCTTCTGCGTAGCCAGTGTCACCGATCCGCCCTGCTGAAGCCCAATTACCACTGTGCAAACGGCCCCGAAAATAGTCATTGAAATCTCCTTTCTATCGTATCATGTACGCAGTGGTTGACAGAGAAGTTCACGACAGGTATACTTTGTGAAAACAATCACGAAGTCTGGAAAGGCGACGATCATGTTCCCTCTTACCCCGTCTAAACGCGCCCCGGAGAGCGATATTACCGATATTGCCGAGAAAGTCTGGAATCAAGAGCGCCTGAGCGCGGACGATGCCCTACGGCTGTTCTCTCATCCGAACCTCGATGAGCTCGCTCTCCTAGCCGACGCCGTGCGGCGACGCCTCAATCCTGAGAAAACCGTTACCTATATCGTCAGCCGCAACATTAACTATACCAATGTCTGCTGGGTGCGCTGTAGCTTTTGCAACTTCTACCGAACGCCCGGCGACAAGAGTGGCGAGAGCTATGTTCTCTCACGCGAGCAGATTCATCAGAAGCTGCAAGAGCTCTCCGATGTGGGCGGGGTCGAGATGCTCATGCAGGGCGGCCTGAACCCGAAGCTTAAAATAGAGTGGTACGAGGAGCTTCTGAGCTGGATGCGCGCCGAGTTTCCGCATATTATCCGGCATTGTTTCTCCCCCGCTGAGCTGATTTATGTCAAGAACATCAGCAAGCTCACTATGGAGGAAACCCTCACGCGCCTGAAAGCCGCAGGTTTGCAGTCTATCCCCGGCGGCGGCGCGGAGATACTGACGGATCGGGTGCGCAACTTTATCAGTAAGTATAAAGATACGGCTGACGAATGGCTGGACTGTATGCGGGTGGCGCATAAAGTTGGGCTTCCCTCGACAGCGACCATGATGTACGGCTCCGTGGACACCTATGAGGACCGCGTCGAGCACTTTCTGCGCCTGCGGGCACTTCAGGACGAGAGCATTGCCAGCTCCCCCGCGCGCTTCACGGCGTTTGCCGCCTGGAGCTACCAGCCTGATGGCACGGAGCTAGGCGGTACGCGGGCATCGGGGCTGGACTACCTGCGCACCATCGCCATCGCGCGCCTGATGCTCGATAACTTCGCGCACATGCAGGCAAGCTGGGTAACGCAAGGCCCCAAGATCGGGCAGATTTCCCTGCGCTACGGCGTGGACGACTTCGGCCAAACCATGATGGAGGAGAATGTCGTGAGCACCGCAGGCTGCACGTTTGCCGTCTCCACCGACGAGATGGAGCGCCTGATCTGCGACGCTGGGTACACCCCCGCCCGGCGCAACACCCGCTACGAACGGGTGTGACGGACGGCGTTTGTCGGGCGGCTAAAGCGGCCCGCTGTTGCGGCAAGACCCATGAATGGGCCTCCAGGATTTCTGGGGGCCTTTTGGTATAGTGAGGTATGCAGCGGCAGAGAGGCGAACCAAAAAATCAGCATGGGCGGAGAACGGTGGCTGAGATGGTTCTCTCGGGGCTGATTCTTCTGTGGGGCATACTGCTCACCATTTTTCTGATTCAACCCTGCCTCGTCGCTCTGCGAAATGGCTACGACGACGACAACATTGATATTTTCCTTCTTCTGTTTACCTTACACACTCTGCTGTGTAGTGTCGGGGGACTGGCGGCTCAGTTTCGGTACCGCATGGTCGCACGTTGGCTGCTCAACCTTGCGGCACTTTGCCTGGTGATATTGAGCGGGACACTGGCTTGGGACAACCTAAAATCCCTTCACTTTTGGCTTCCTATCGTGGGGCCGCTGCTTGGTATTATAACAGTCCTACTTCTCCTCGCTCAGTGGCTGGGACGACAGACAGACCTTGAGGATTCGTAACCTGACCCCCTCTGCGTTCTCGGGACGCTCTCTGAAATGTGCTGGAGCCTTTCGCCCCCGGCACAAAATTTAACCGGAACTTCTCTAAACAGGCGTTTGTATCTACGATATACTGAACCCTACTACAATGACCGATGCCCCCAACACAGAAGGCGACTGTCGGGAGGATGCGCTCTGCGCCCTTCGTGAGCGCTTCCCTCAAACCACTTTCCTTGCGCTCGGGCAAACCGCGCTCTGGGACGAGCCCACAAAAGCGACCCTGAGGCGACGGCTCGATAACTTCTGGCCCGACGCGCATATCTTAGCGGGTGTCCATGACACCGACTACTTCGCCAAGCTCCACGGTTTCCATCAGCCCGGTGGGGATGCGTTCTCCCTCGTCGGTCACGACGATAACAAGACTCGGGCGCTCTGGTCCGCCGCTGGGGAGATGAGCCAACTTTTTGGTTCCGAGGACGTTCCCACCCGAGATCGCTTACAGAGTGAGGCCGGTGTCTCGCTCAAGAAAGCACTCGCCTTTGCCGATGACCCCGAGGCGCTTCTCTCCGAACTAACCATGGCGTGGGGCTGGACGGGAATCCTACACTCTGGCTGGGAGCGACAGATCGCCTCGGAGGTGAAGCTCAGCGAGATTCTTCCGACGCTCCGCGAGCAGATTGCCTGGGCAACGGAGGGCAGTGCGGTTGGCAGCACGCTGCTCGGCTGGGTGGACGACTTCGCTGCCGCGCACCCCGACGCGCTCCTGCCGTGTCTGTATAAATATCTGTTGCCTCGTCTCTATGAGCTGTTGCTGGGTGCACCACCTCAAAATTTTGCCACCACGCGCACCACCACGATTCTTCGCTTCAACACCCAGACCTGCATGCTGCCGCGCTTCTGGCTGGTGCAGGCATTTCTTGATCCCGCCACACGCGCTCAGGCACGCGAAGCCTACGATCTGGCCGTGGAGGGCGGGGAGCAGTACACCCTAGATCAGTTCCTCCCTGGAGCGCGTCCATTCGATCTCGTGGTTCCGGGAAAAGGCCGGGGAACGCTGCGTGTGCGTGCCGATGGCTCTGTCTGGGTAGACACGCCCGAGCCGATCTGTCTGCCCGGAGAGGAAGTAATTACCAGTGTGCGTCAGCTCGCCGAGCGTATTGAGAGCGCACTGGGGCCGGACTGTGTGCTGATCGGAAAGGCGGTCGCGCTCCTGCCCATGCTTGCCGCCGAGTGGGTTTTGGTCTTTCACGAGGGCGCGAGCAGCTACTCCTGGCGCACGGCCAAGCTGATGAGTACACTCCAGCGCCTCCGTATCCGCCACCCGGAGCTACGGCCCATTCTGCGTGTCCGGTACGCCACCTGGGACAGCCTTAGTGCCGTCTCGGGAGTCTCCCTGACTCTGCCACCCCATCTTTCCCAAGCACTGGGCCGCCCGGTGGTCGAGGCCGATGACTTCGCGGCGTGCTGGCAGCGCGGGCGTGAGTGGGAGCAGCACCGCCTTAAAGAACTTTCTACCCTGCGCTCCCCCAACGCGTTGCTTGCCTATCTGGGGCAGCATCGCCTGCTCACGGCTCACGCCGACTACGCCACAGCGAACCAGGCTCTGCGTGCACAGTGGGAAAAAGCCGAGGCGCTCCGAAACGAAGAGCATGCGAAGTTGGTGGAAGTGCGCCGTCTGCGTGCGGAGTCCAATACTCTGGAGCACGCCAAGGGGGACGATTTCCGTGCCCGTGGCTCCGTTCTGGATGCCACCGCTCTGACCGAGCGCACCGAGCGCTTCGACACGCCCCTTGCAACAAACCGTCGCCAGGTGAAGCGGCTCACCCTCCAGGCCCGTCAGCTTCACCGCGAGCGCAAGGAAATCGAGCGTGCGCCCGAGGCCACCGCCGCCCGAACCACACTGCGGCGCATTGAAACAGAGGCGGAGATCGCCAAAGCTCGGCTCGCAAAAAATGCACTCCAGACCCTACACGGCCTGCCGCACACCGACTACCGCCCGTCTGCCTGGTGGTTCCCACAAGTGGATCCGAGCCGAGCCTGGTTCAACCGCGTTGCAGACACTGCAGCCCTGCGCCTTGAAGAGCTGGTGTGACTCCCTTCACAAAAATGCAGGCCGTCGGCAACGATTTTGTTGTCATAGAGGAGCCGGAGAACGCCGATCTAGCGGCACTGGCGCTGCGTGTCTGTGACCGGCGCTTCGGGATCGGAGCGGACGGCCTGCTGACCTACCAACCCCAGGGTTCGGGCCTTCACTTTCGCATCTTCAATGCCGATGGCTCCGAGGACACAATGTGCGGCAACGGCCTACGCTGCGTCGTGACGCTCGCGGTGGAGCGCGGCCAAGTTCCCAGAGAAGGCATCGCGCAGACCCGCTCTGGGCCGGTTCCCTACACAGTCAATACGCAGGTAACTCTCACGCTACCACCGCCGCAGTTCTGGGAGCAGAGCGTCCCGGGGGGAACCACAGTGGACACAGGGTCGCTTCACACCGTGCTCTGGCCCACGGTGCTGCCCAGCGACACGACTTTTCTCCAAGACTCCCCCGCCCTCGAAAATGCTCCCCTCTTCCCGGAGAAGACCAGCGTTCTCTGGACTGTCGCCACCGCCCCGAATCAGCTTCAACTGCGCATCTGGGAGCGGGGGGTGGGTGAGACACTCGGCTGCGGGACGGGAGCCTGCGCCGCCGCTGTGGTCGCTATCCAAACGGGACGAGCAACGCGCCTTGAGCCCGTTGAAGTGACCGCGCGCGGTGGGACACTGATCGTCACCTGGGACGGGCTGCCTGGCTCTTCCCTCCAACTGACCGGCCCAGCGACGACGGTCTTTTCGGGGACACTCTAGCCGTGGATCTCGACGCACTTCGGCTCTTTGTGGATCTTGCGGAGACGCGGTCTTTCTCCAAGACGGCAGGCAAGCACTTTGTCTCCCAGTCCGCCGTGAGTCAGCGGGTTCTCTCGCTCGAAAAAGAGCTGGGGCATCGCCTGGTTGAGCGGGGCAAGGGCCGCCCCGGGGCTCACTTTACCGAAGCGGGTGAGCGCACCCTAAGCTATGCCCTGGAGATTCTGGCGCGTGCGGATGCGCTGCACCGGGAGCTGGCAGACCTGGGGCGCGAGATTGGTGGAACCCTTAAAGTGGCGACTGTCTACTCTATTGGGCTCCATGCCCTAACCCCCGCCGTCACGACATTTCTCCGGCAGTACCCGATGGTCAACCTCCACCTGGAGTACCTACGCACCGACAAGATCTACGAAGCGCTTCAGGCGGGAACCATTGACTGCGGCATTGTCGCCTGCCCCCGCGAGCGGTCTGGAATCTCCATTCTCTCGCTCCCCTCAGAAAATATGGTAGTGGCGCTCCCCCCGGATCACGCCCTAGCCAAGAAAGAGACCCTCGCAGCAGCCGAGCTCCAGGGACTAGCCTTTGTCGCCTTTGCTCAGGACATCCCGACGCGCGATTTGATAGACACTTTTCTGGCCAAGCACGGAGTCACGGTGCGCATCACGCAGGCTTTTGATAATATCGAGACCATCAAGCGCGTGGTCGAGATCGGGCTGGGCGTGAGCATTCTGCCCGAGCCCACCATCGAGCGCGAAGTGCGCGACGGCACACTCATCACGCGTCCCCTTACGGGCGAGGAGCTCACCCGTCCCACCGGCGTTCTGCTCCCGAAAGGCCGCACCCCAACCCGCGCCCTGGAACGCTTTCTTGCCGTTCTCACACCGAACTCGGGTAGTAGCGTGGCACGCGACTGTTGAGCAGTGTCGTCGGCTCATGCGCCGTTGTCTC
>JANNDD010000865.1:0-1844 GCA_031387365.1 Armatimonas sp.
CGGCGACGATGTGAGGCACGGTGAGGTCAAGGCGCATAGCCCGCTCCTCGTCCATGTCGGGTCGCCACTTTCGGCAAAGCTCTTCCATGATGCCGAACTCCGCCAGAACCAGTGGGCTTTGTGGCCTAGTGCTGGTCGTGACGATGTGAGCGGCATGGCCAACGTTCCAAAGGTACGTGTGGCCGAACAGCTCTTCTCTGAGGATCACGTCGCCAAAGGCTCCGTATTCCTCTATCTTGGAGGCGATAAGCGCCTCACGGTCTGAATTTATCTTACGATCAGTGGCTCCCAAAAGAGCCGGTAAACCTTTCATGGCTTTCGCTGTCCTTTCTGGCCTTTTGGGCTTTTCGTTGTGTCCATCGGTGCCAGCTTCGGAGGCTGAGCCTTTGGGGGAATCTTCATGACGAGAACCTCGTCGCGCTCTGCTTGGGTCAGCTCGTGACAGAGCAGGAAGGGAATCCCTTCCATGACTGCCCGCGCCGCCCTATGCCAGCCGTCTATGAGGACACTGGTTCCATTCCAGAACGGAACGAAGAGAATGGGCCTCGTTACGTCGGTGGTTCTGGCATAGTCCAAATCCAGGTCGGGATACTGCTTTTGCAGATACTCAACCGTGAGCCCGTGATCGCTCGGGTAGAGAGTCATAGGCTGTCTGCCACTGGCTTCCACCAGCCGTATTCCTGCGCCTGCGTTCCAGTGCCACTCGCAGCCGTTGCTGTCGGTGAAGCAGAAGACTTGGTCGTCCGTGTGAAGCACGATGACTTTGGGGCCATTCTTGAGAGTGGTCATGGGTCAATACTCCTCGCGAATCATCGCTAAACTCTCTTGCCAACCCGCCGAGGTCACTATCCAGATGACAGTGCTGTCTTTCAGGGTGTAGCTGGAGAGAACTCGACCGCCGCGCTTGATCTCCTGCTCGTTGACAACGCGGTCGTCGTAGCACATCTCCGCGCCATAGTCGCCTTCGCGATGCCGCTTGAGAAGTCGCATCAGCTCTTCCTCATTGCGAATCAGGGCTTCGACCGCCGCCGGAGTGACATAGACTTTGCCCAGGAGGAACTTGATGGGCCGCGTGTAGCCCTGTGTGGGCTTTTCCTGGCTCATGAAGTTGCCTCCCTTGTCGCCTTGGCTTCGTAAACGAAGGTCTCGCGCCTCTGTCGCTGTGCTCTCTCCGGGATTTGCCCGGTGAGCCTTCGCACGACTTCAGCAGCACCCTTGCGGTAGACCGTGACGACTACGAGCGAGCCGGTGTCGGCTTCTCGTACCGCCCAATGTCTGCCGCCTTTGTAGCGGGAAATCGTCAGGGACATGCCCAGTGGATTTAGGGGCATGTCGGTACCTCCAAACCTTGCTTTAGAACGCGAGTCGCGCTTTGCAGTACTTGCTCAATGCTCGCCTCTCTTTCCACCGCCTCCCAGCGTGCGCAGAGTCGTGCGATGGCAGCTCTCTGCGTGAGCAGGAGCTTTCTCCATCCGAGGGTGTGCTTGCAGGGATAACGCCCGCCATGCTTCTCAAAGAAGGGGCATGAACAGGTGTTCTCCAGGCGATCTACCGTATAGGTTGTTCCTTGTTGGGATCGAACCAAATAACGTTTGGCGTCCAGGCAGCGGATTCTATATCCGTCTTCGAATAGGCGTTGCGCCCGCTCGTTGACGTTGGCGAGGAGTCTCGCCTCATCCAATGAAACGGGAGACCGTTGGGCGGTCATAGGGTGGTATCCTTTCAAAAGAGAAAAGACCGAGCCATGACCACCCGTCTCCGGGCAGCATGGCCCGGTGATCTGGGGAAACGAGAACGGAGCTACGTCCGCTTTAATAGGGCCTCTACAGCGTGTAGCTGCTCGG
>JANNDD010000891.1:0-8180 GCA_031387365.1 Armatimonas sp.
CGGTGCGTGGCGAAGCGCACACGGGCATACAGTGCGGCGTCGCGCTCGATAAAGGCGATCAGCACGCCGGTGGCGCAGAGTTGGTTACTCGTTCTCATGCCGGGATTATCGGCAGAAAAAATAAAAACCTCCCCCACACGGTGGTGGGGGAGGCAGAGAGAGGGGAGCGGACGACTCTAGTCGTCGTCGCCGCCCTTGCCCTTACGACCGGACTTTGCCATGATCTCCTCACCGACGTTGCGAGGAACCTCTTCGTAGTGCGAAGGCTCCATCGTCGAGGAGGCGCGGCCCTGAGTCATCGAGCGAAGGTCGCTGATGTAGCCAAACATTTCCGAGAGCGGAATCTTGGCCTTGACGGCGCGAATTCCACCCATCAGGGTCTCTTGCGACTCGATTATTCCACGGCGGCGGTTCAGGTCACCGATCACGTCCCCGAGGTACTGATCGGGCGTGACCGACTCCACCGACATGATGGGCTCCAGGATAATCGGGAGCGCCTTACGCATTCCCGCACTCATCGCCATACGGCCCGCTTCACGGAACGAGATCTCGTCCGAGTCCACGTCGTGGAAGGAACCGTCAATGACAGTTGCTTTCACGTCCACCACCGGGTAGCCGGCTAGCACGCCGTGGAGGAGAGTATCCTCACAGCCACGCTGGACAGCGGGAATAAACTCACGCGGAATCGAGCCGCCGACGGTCTTATTGATGAACTCAAAGCCCTTGCCCTGCTCGTTCGTCTCAACAATCAGCGTACAGTCGCCGAACTTACCACGGCCACCGGTCTGCTTCTTGAAGAGCCCCCGCTCGGTCGCGCTTCCCTTGATTGTCTCACGGTAGGCAACCTGGGGTGTGCCCTGGTTGGCCTCGACCTTGAACTCGCGCCGCATACGGTCCACGAGAATCTCAAGGTGCAGCTCGCCCATACCACGGATGATTGTCTGGCCCGTTTCCTGGTCGGTGTGCGTCCGGAAGGTCGGGTCCTCAGCGGAGAGCCGCTGGAGCGCGACACCCATCTTGTCCTGGTCGGCCTTGGTCTTGGGCTCGATGCTCATCTCGATGACGGGCTCGGGGAAGGTCATGGACTCCAGGATAATGGGGCGCTTTTCATCCGCCAGCGTATCGCCCGTCATGGTGTCCGAAAGACCCACGGCGGCGGCAATATCGCCTGAGTAGACAATATCAATCTCCTCACGCTTGTTGGCGTGCATCTGAAGGATACGGCTGACGCGCTCTTTCTTGCCCTTGGTTGCGTTGTAGACGTAGCTGCCCTTGGTGAGGGTGCCCGAGTACACACGGAAGAACGTCAAGTTCCCGACGTGCGGGTCGTTCATCAGCTTGAAGGCAAGTGCGGAGAAAGGCTCGTTGTCACCGGGCTTGCGGCTGTCTTCGGCCAGCGTGTCCGGGTTGGTGCCGGGCACGGCTTCTACATCCACCGGGGACGGCAGGTAGTAGATGACCGCATCAAGCATGGACTGGACACCTTTATTCTTGAAGGCGGAGCCACAGATCATCGGAGTGATCTCCATAGACAGCGTCCCCTTACGGATCGCCGCACGGATCTCATCTATGGTCAGCTCCTCGCCTTCCAGATACTTCTCCATGAGAGTCTCATCAATGGTGGCGGCTTCCTCAACCATAAGAGCCCGGTACTCATCCACCTGGTCGCGCATGTCGGCGGGAATCTCCACTTCCAGCGGCTTCTTACCGAAGTCGTCGGAGTAGTTGTAGGCCTTCATCGTGATCAGATCAACGATGCCCTTAAACTCCGCCTCAGCACCGATAGGGAGCTGAAGGGGCACGGGCTTGGCACCCAGGCGCTCTTTGACCTGCCGAACGACAGTTAAGAAGTCAGCACCCGCGCGGTCCATCTTGTTGACGAACGCGACACGAGGCACTTTGTACTTATTCGCCTGACGCCAGACGGTCTCGGACTGGGGCTGGACACCGCCCACGGCGCAGAACACCGCAACGGCACCATCTAGGACGCGCATGGAGCGCTCTACCTCAACGGTAAAGTCCACGTGGCCGGGGGTGTCAATGATGTTAATACGGTGCGTGTTCTCACGGCCCCCAAGATCTGCTTTTAACGGATCGTGGTTGGGCTCCAGACCCCAGAAACAAGTGGTCGCAGCGGAGGTAATCGTGATACCGCGCTCGCGCTCTTGCTCCATCCAGTCCATAGTTGCGGTGCCGTCGTGCACTTCACCGATCTTGTAGTTGACTCCGGTATAGAGCAGGACGCGCTCTGTGGTCGTGGTCTTGCCTGCATCAATGTGTGCAGCAATACCGATATTTCGCGTGTTTTCGAGAGAAAAGTCTCTAGCCATTTTTCCTGTTTCCTTCCGATGTCTGCCCTACTTCGACCTTGAAATGCCAGACAGCGAAACGCCGCCTGGCCTTTTCGGTCCAGGCGGCGAGGGCTTTGTTAAGCCACCTAGAACCGATAGTGTGAGAATGCCTTGTTGGCCTCGGCCATCTTAAAGCCTTCTTCACGCCGACGAACCGCGCCGCCTTGCTTGTTAGCAGCGTCGAGAATCTCGGCAGAGAGCTTGTCCACCATGCTGCGGCCATTGCGGCGGCGAGCGAAGGTGATCATCCAACGAATACCAACCGCCTCTTTACGGGGCGACTTGACTTCGATAGGCACCTGGTAGGTTGCACCACCAACGCGGCGGGGCTTGACCTCGACCACGGGCATGGTGTTGCGAAGAGCCTCGTTGAAGACCTCGATACCGGGACGACCGGCGCGAGCTTCAACTTTTTCGAGGGCATCGTAGAAAATGCGCTCGGCGACCGACTTCTTACCATCCAGCATGAGCCGGTTGATGAAGCGGGAGACCATAACCTGGTTGTAAATAGGATCCGGCGCGATAACGCGACGCGGTGCAGGGCCTTTACGTGGCATAGGTTATTTCTTTCCTTTCGCGGGCGCTGCTGCCTGACCGGGCTTGGGCCGCTTGGTGCCGTATTTACTGCGGCTGGACTTGCGGTCCTTGGTTCCCTGAGTGTCTAGGGTTCCACGGAGAATATGATAGCGCACACCGGGCAGGTCTTTCACACGACCGCCACGGATCATGACGACGGAGTGCTCCTGTAGGTTGTGCCCGATCCCCGGAACGTACGCGGTCACTTCGATTCCATTGGTAAGGCGCACACGGGCGATCTTACGTAGAGCCGAGTTCGGTTTCTTGGGGGTCTGAGTACGGACCACAACACAGACGCCGCGCTTCTGGGGGTTTCCCTGCATGGCGGGCGACTTGCTCTTTTTAACAACGGGCTTGCGCCCCTTGCGGACTAGCTGACTGATAGTTGGCATAAACGGCCTTTAAGCTCCTGAGATTCTTTCACTGCCACCTTCAGGCGACAGGGGAATGCTTTCTACGAGGCAAATTGTGCCCGGCTGGGCAAACAAAAACCCCGCGAATTCGACGTAATCGTCACACGCAGGGCGAGGGAGGGTTTCAAATGAGGAACTATTTTAGGGTTCGTCTCTTTGCGGTCTGTCTTCCGACTCCAGCCTCCTCCGCACACGCGGTGATAATCTTGTCGTGCATGACGACGGCCTCACCTGCGTCACACAACCTGAACAGTATACCAAAGGCTGTTTGCAGTGTCAAATTAATTTTCCACAAACCCCACGGCCTGCTTGCCCTCTGTGCTTGTCCAGTACGCCTCGTGGATCGTCTCGGCAGCGAGGCGGAAGATCGCGGTCGCTTCTAGTTCTTGCGAGAAATCCATGCCCGTCTCTGCCAGAGTATCCAGAAACGCGGCGTAGTCGGCGGCGCGGGGAGCAAGCTCACGGGTAAGTAAGCTTTCCACAAACGCCACCGCTCCGGCCTCTGCACCGCCTGGGGCATCGTCGGGTGGGATCACGGTGTCGGCGAAGGCAGCGAGTGTCGCGCGTTGGGTGTCGGTTAGCATGAGGCTATTTTTCGCCTACGCGTCGCTATCTTCCTGCTGGCCGAGCCAGCGCCCCAGGAAAAAGTAGACCAGTGCAAGAATCAGTAGCGCCCCGGAGATAATCAGGTTCAGCGTGACGGTTGGTGGCTGGGTAGATGCTATCCAGAGCGCGACACCGATCAGCCCGATCAGGCACAGCGCGGCAAGAGACAGGGCGATGCGTGCGGCGGTACGAAGGCGCAAAAGCGAGAGGAGCCCGCCCAGGCCGCAAAACATGCCCTGGAAGATCCACAAGGCATAGCCAATCGCTCCTATCAGGGTCGGCTCGTGCATGAGCTGGTAGAAGAAAATGGCCGTCGTCACTCCCCAGAGCAAGGCAAGTGTTGCCATAACCAGCTCCCCCACGGAGCGCCTTTGTTGGTGCTGCTGTTTCTGCCTTTGCATTAGGAGGCTTCGCCCTCCCGCTGCTTCAGAAACCTTGCAAACCAGAACATCCAGACCGTGAGGAGAGCATAAACTGCCGTGTAGAACGCGCTATTGTGCTGCCCGTTGCGCTCCCAACTGCTGTAAAGGACAAGTGCTACCAGGCAAAGCGAGGCAAGAGCGCTTCCCCACTGGAGCCAGTGCGCGGCGCGGCGCTGACGAACGAGAAGAAGCCCCCCAGATAGGGCTGTGCAAAACGACAGAATCAGAAAAGTAGGGAGGCCCACGAACCGGTACCAGGGCTGACCGGGTGGGCTGGGCTGGGGGTAGAGTTTGTGGATTACCCAGAGGACGTAGCTCAGGAGGATTGCTCCTGCAAAGAGATGCAGTAAGCCGATGATGATCTCCAGAAGAGTAAGCCTATTTTCCGGGGCCACTCTTTCTTGTTGCTTCTGCTGGATCATGCGTCATTTTACACCGGATTTCCCTCCCTCCCCCCTGCCCCCTCCCTCCCGATAACGGGAAAGGGAGGGGGGAGTTTGAGGGGGTGGGTCTTCCCCCCCGCCCAACCTTCTCCCATTCACCCAGAGGGTACCCGGGAGGGGGTGCCGTAGAGAGGAACGAACGGAGGCGGGGGAGGGAAATTCAGGAGAGGGAAGCAGGTAAAATGCCTCCATGAACATTGTCTTGATCTTCGCGGATGATCTGGCGTATGCCGATGTGGGCTGCTTTGGGGCCAAGGACATTCGGACGCCGCACATTGACTCGCTCGCCCGCGACGGTGTGCGCTTCACGGACTTCTATGTCGCGCAGCCCGTGTGCTCTGCCAGCCGGGCGGCGCTGCTCTCAGGGTGCTACTGTGGGCGCGTCGGGATTCAGGGAGCGCTGGGGCCGGGTGCGAAGATTGGGATCAGCGACAAAGAGACACTCCTGCCGCAGGTGCTGAAGGCGAAGGGCTACGCCACTGGCATGGTGGGCAAGTGGCATCTGGGACATCAGCCGGAGTTTAACCCGACGAGACATGGCTTTGATGAATGGCTGGGTTTGCCCTACTCCAACGACATGTGGCCAAATCACCCGGAGAGCCCGAAAGCCTACCCGCCGCTGCCACTGATGGACGGCGAAAAGCAGGTGCAGACTATCGAGAACTTAGAGCAGATGGGGACGCTCATGCAGCGCTACACCGACCGGGCCGTCGGCTTTATCGAGAAGCACGCGGCAAAGACACCGTTTTTTCTGTACTTTGCCCACGCCATGCCGCACGTCCCGCTCGCGCCGGGCAAGAAATGGCAGGGGCGCTCCAAGCGCGGGGCATTTGGCGATGTGATCGAGGAGCTGGATGCAAGTGTCGGGCAGCTTCTTGCTGCCCTGAAGCGCACCGGAGTGGAGCGCGACACGCTGGTGATCTTCACATCGGACAATGGCCCCTGGCTGAGCTACGGCGAGCACGCGGGGAGCGCCGGGCCACTGCGCGAGGGCAAGGGGACGTGCTGGGACGGCGGCGTCCGCGAGCCCTTTGTGGCACGCTGGCCGGGACGGATTCGGGCGGGGAGTGTGATCACCGAACCCGCGATGACCATTGATCTGCTGCCGACCCTTGCGAAGCTGACGGGGGCACCGCTGCCAAAAAATAAAATAGATGGCAAGGACATCTGGCCCTTGCTGAGCGGGGATCGTGCGGCGAAGAGCCCGCAGGAGGCGTACTTTTTCTACTACAATACCAACGAGCTGCAAGCGGTGCGCTCAGGGCGCTGGAAGGTGATGCTGCCACAGGGGTATCGCACGCTTGGCACGAACCCACCCCGCGCCACGGGCGGCACACCGGTCAAGTACAAGCAGGCACGTATTGCTCAACCCCAGCTCTATGATCTTGTCGCTGATCCGGGGGAGACGGTAGATCTGGCGGCGCAGCGTCCCGAGGTTATGAGGCGCTTGCTTGGCTTGGCGGAGAAAGCGCGTGAGGAGCTGGGCGATGGCCCCGAGCGGATCGGGAAGGGCGTGCGGCCCGTGGGCCGTGTCGGTGCGTAGTTCCTACTGGCCGGGCTTTAGGGGGGGCAGGCCCATGCGGCGACGGGCTCGGGGGCTACGCACCTCTAGGTGGAGGGTGTCTTCTTTCTGAGGAAAGGCGAGCTTCTTGTAGCTCTCGACCATCTGGGGGCCAAAGCACATCACAATCATGGCTCCGGCTGCCATGAACGGGACAAAGGGAACCCCGTACTTCATGTTGCGGCCCCGTAGGAGTGCGAGCCCACCTCCCACCACGGCCCCGAGAAATGTTGCAAAGACCAGCGAGAGAATTGCCATGCCAGGGCCCAGAATTGCTCCCAATCCCAGTGCCAGCTTTACATCACCCAGCCCCATCGCCCCGTGCTGCCCTGTCTCCGCCTCCCGAGCAAACTCATCAGCCTCTGCGGCTGCAGCGGCGATCTCCGCATTGGCGGAGGCGGGCAGACCCAGGTCATCAGAGCGGCCAAAGCGCAGTAGAGTCGCCAGCGGCGTCTCATCACTGCGGCGGGTCATCACAAAGAAGGCGGCGAGAGGGATCACCAAAAAAAGTGCTGCCCAGAGGGGGAACATCGGAGCCATCGCCAGAAACGAGAGCGACGTCAAAAATAACGGGGAGAGCGCCAGTCGGGGCGGCGTATTCGTGCTATCCTCAGAGTTAGGCTCCTCTGGAGACTTGTCGGCACCCACAAGGGCCATGCCTTTTTCGGTGGTCGTTTCCAGAGGAGACTCCTCGATAAAGAAGCGCCGAATTATTTGAGGGAGGCTCTCTCCGGGCTGTCGCGCATAGACGATAAACCCTACAAAAGAGACGAGAAAGAGTAGTCCCCCGTAGCAAGCCGCTCCGACAAGTGAGACGGGCAGCCAGCCAAAGTAGAGGAAATCCTGGGAAAAACGAGTCCATTCGTGTTGCGAGACCGCGATTACCCCACAGGCCAGATCGCGTCCTAGCCCCAGGGCAACGATGAACCACGTCAGCTCGTCGGGGGCAAGGAAGTGATCCAGATCAATAAAGACCAGTGCGATCAGGAGCGCCGCGATCAGCGCGGTAAAGATAAAGTTACAGGTCGTCAGCGGTTGATAGGGTAGCACGATCGAGTGGTAGAGCAGGGTCCAGAAGCAGGCCGTAAAGAGCTCCACACAGAAATAGCGCCAGGAGATCGGGTTCTTACAGTCACTACAGCGGGCACGTAAGAACAAAAACGAGAGTAGGGGAATGTTTTCCCAGAACGTAATAATATGGTTACAGTTGGGGCAGTGACTCGCGGGTTTAGAGAGGTGCTTGCCCAGGGGAAGCCGGTAGATCACCACATTTAAAAACGAGCCGACAATGGCTCCGTAGGCGAAAGCAACGTAGTACCAGAACGAGTCCGGCAGCGCGGGCCACTCAAAATTCATCACTTTATGTTATCGGTAAAACACTAAAAAAACGAACCCTCCCGCCCGGCGAGAAGGTTCGTTCCCATGGTGATGTGTTTTATGAGTCGCCGTTGTCGCTGGAGAGACCTTGGATCAGACCAGCCAGCGGGAGGAACATCGCGATCACGATGTAGCCAACCGTAAATCCTAAAAAGACGATCAAGACGGGCTCGATGGCAGCGGTCAACGACGAGATAGCGGCGTCTACTTCACCGTCGTAGAAGTCCGCGATCTTGGAGAGCATCGTGTCAAGAGAGCCCGATTCCTGGCCGATGGCGATCATCTGCACGACCATTGGAGGGAACATCTTAGACTTACGCAGCGGCTCGGAGATCACATCTCCTTCGCGAACACGGGCACGGGCATCGAGAATCGCGTCGGAGAGGATTTCATTGGCGACGGTTCCTGCGACGGTCTCTAGTGCCTGTAAG
>JANNDD010000917.1:0-2393 GCA_031387365.1 Armatimonas sp.
ATCGTTGATATGATTAATATATCTCCAATCTATTTCATGATATAATTAAGCCATGCACTCACTCACTCTCGACTACCTCCGAAAGCAGAATATCACCCTCGCACTAGCCCAGAGCCTGCGCCAGGTGGGGGAGCTAAAAGGCCAGCACGATCTCTATGTCCAGCAGCGACCCGAGATACTGGAGAACCTGAAGCAGTCGGCCACCATCGAGAGCGTGGAGTCTTCCAACCGTATCGAGGGCATCGAGGCAGACCCCGAGCGCCTCAAGGAGTTGGTCAAGAGGGGAGGAACACCTTCAGGCCGCTCTGAGCAAGAGATTGCAGGCTATCGCGATGTTCTGGCAACGATCCACACAAGCTTTGAGCACATCCCCGTCACACCCAATACCATCCTCCAGCTCCATCGTGACCTCTATCGGTTCGTGGGCGATGGTGACCGTGGCGGAGTGTGGAAGGCAAGCGATAACCTCATCGCGGAAACCAGATCCGATGGCACCCGTGTGGTGCGCTTTGAGCCGACGCCTGCCTGGCAGACCCCTGAAGCGATGCGCCAGCTCTGCGACGGTTACCGCGAGGTCAAGGAGAGTGGTGAAGTCGATCCTCTCCTCCTGATCCCCGCCTTCGTGCTGGACTTCCTGTGCATCCATCCCTTCAACGACGGCAATGGGCGCATGAGCCGCCTCTTGACCTTGCTGCTTCTCTACCAGGAGGGCTTCGAGGTGGGGCGCTACATCTCCCTGGAGCGTGTTATCGAGCAGCAGAAGGAAGGCTACTACGAGACCTTGCAAGCGGCCTCGCAGGGCTGGCACGAAGGGGATCATTCTCTGACGCGTTGGTGGGAGTACTTGACGGGTGTGATTGTCCTCTCGGCGTATCGTGAGTTCTCCAGTCGCGCCGGTGCGATTACGGCGCGTCGTGGTGCCAAGCGCGAGCTGGTGATAGATGTTATCGCCCGGCTGGGGCACACGTTCCGCTATGCCGATATCGAAAAGGCGTGTCCTGACGTGAGCCGCCCAACGATCATGCGGGTTCTGGAGGAGCTGAAGGGTAGGGGCAAGATACGCCCGATGGGCCGTGGGCCTGCCGCTGCCTGGGAAAAGTTACCGTAGGTGAGGCCAGTGGCAGCTACTGGCTCCCGAACTGTCCGAACCTGAGAGAGGGGTAAATCTGGCGAATGGTTGGCGATTGTCACCCGGAGAAGCGGCAAGCACTTGGCGAATGGCTGGCTGGAGAAGTGAATGGCTGGCTGGAGAAGCTCAGGAAGAACTCGTAGCGGCTTGCTTATCTATGAGTCACCTCCTTTCGTCCAGGCGAAGAATGTTGGGTATAATCGAAGTAATACCAGGGTGAGGTGAAGACCTCAACAGTCAGCCAGACGAAGCGAGAAACGAAGATGGGTAGACGACCAAAATCGGTTGCAGAAAGCGCGGAAGCGGCTCCAGCAGCCCCCAGTGCTCCGATAGTAAGACGACAACGGCGTAGCAGCGTGGTGGATCACAATGCACAGGGCCAGATTCTCATCGAGTCTCTGTTGAAGTCCCGTGGTGAGCGCGGAGCCACTCAGGAGGAGGCGCTTGCCGTCGTGACCTGGGCACGTGGTGTTCACACGGAAGCCGCCGAGCTAAAAACCCTCACTACGCGGGTACGACGAGCGAAGGCTCAGAACGCTCCTGAGCGTCAGATTGCCCTGGGGGTGAGCCAGTCTCTTTTGGGTGGGGTGCTTTCGGGCGCTCTCTCTGTGGACGTAAACGATGAGGGAGCCATCACCTTCCGGCAGGGCTAGAAGGAGCCTTGCCACCGTCTCAAAAACGACCGTTTTTGAGACAAAGAGATAAAACTATTATTTAATAAATGAGGATCTTTGCGATTAATCTATGTCACGAATAAATGAAATTTACAAATTATACGATGCTGAACTTGCACTAGTGCGTCAACAAGCAAATCTACTTTTACAAAAAAGATCAGAAGGATTCTCAGGAGAACTTAAATCCTCAGGGACAATCATTGAACGATATATTCGCAATTTGATAACACAGCATATCCCTAATGGTTATAGATTATGTAGCGGTTACATCACAACGGCAGAAAAAATTGACGATCATAGGAATTTAATCCAGCATGATGCAATAATAGTCGATTGCCGCATTCCTTCTATTCATAAATTTGGTTTTGGCGATATCGAATTAATACCAGCCGAGGCCGTTTGCGGCATAATAGAGATAAAGAAAACCCTGACAACTGAGACCATTAAGGAATCTATAGAACATTTATCGAAAATTAATAAGATTTTTGAGACATATGAAGGTGGAATCAGATCAAAAACATTAGCAGTAAATAATCGTGCGTCACCAAGCCTCAGTTTTGCTACATGCGCACCTTTCTATGGAATTATTG
>JANNDD010000950.1:0-2777 GCA_031387365.1 Armatimonas sp.
TAAAGGCGTAGGGCGAAGGCGCGGTCGGGAAGTTCGTCTGCCCACTGGTCATGGTGGTCAGCCGTTGGCCCTTGCGAACCGACTCAGGAAGATTCTGCCCCCGGTACTTTTCCAGGGTCGTTTTACTGTTAAAGAGCTCGAACTGGCTCGGCGCACCGGACTGAAAGAGATAGATCACGCGCTTGACACGCCCTCCTCCCCCGGCCCCTCCTCCCGATAACGTGAGGAGGGGAGACTTTGCCTGCGCCTCACCCTCAAGCAGGCCCAGCGCCGCCAGCCCCAGGCCCGTGGCGCTCTTCAAAAACGTCCGACGGTTCAGCGCATCTTGCGTACGAAACAGCTCATTCATACGCTACGGTTCGTGATAGTGCGCCCGAAATCCTGCACTATTGTGGCGGGACGCCGCCAAGGCGCATCACGACGGCGAGGATGATCGTTACGGAGATCGCGGCGAGCAGCGTTGTCCAGAAGACACACTCGGCGGCAAGCTCCACATCGCCTTTTTGCTCAATGGCTAGAAAGATGGAGTTCACCGCGGTCGGGCCAGCGGAGGCAACAATGAGCTGCGCCCCCGGCCACGGCCAGAGCCCCAGCTTCCAGACCACCAAGCCCGCGACAGCGGGCAGGCAGAGCAGCTTGAAAAATGCCACGGGGAGGATCATGCGCCAGCGCGGCATGCGCCACTGGGTCGCAAGCTGCACCCCAAGTGTCACTAAAGCCAGCGGCACCAAGCCATCGGAGACGAGGTGCAGCGCGTAGTCAATCGGCTCCGGCAGGTGTAGCCCGGTGGCCCGCACCGTCAACCCCGCCGCCATAATATACAGAATCGGGAGCTTGAGAATCTCTATCGTTCCTTGTTTCCAGCCACCGCCCGTGATCGCCGCCGAGAGCCCGTAGCCGATTACCCAGAGCGAGAGATTGGCCGTCATGATCACCAGCGCCTGCACCTCGCCGCCGGGCTTGCCAAAGGCGCGCAAGGCCACAGGAATCCCAAAATTTCCCGCATTGAAGATCACTGAGGCCAGAAGTACAACCGCCAGCTTCTCCCGCGGCACACGTTTCCAGACCAGAAAGCCGTAGAGCGGCAGCGCCAGAAGCGCCTGGATGAGCAGAATCGTGCCCGCAATCCCCGTGATCTGCCCCAGCGTGAGCTTGGAATCGGCGATGTGCACAAAGAGAAACGCGGGAATGAAGAGATAGAGCTGGAGATTCGAGAGGCTCTGCATCTCAATCGGGTGCCGTTTCTGGAGCAAGGCTCCCAGCGCCACGAGGAGTAAAATCGGCGCGAGCACTTTCCCAAAGAGAAACCCGAACTCAACTAGCAGCTCACCCAGCATGGTGTCTATTGTATCGCGTGGCGAAAACAGGCAAACGTGTGTATACTGCAAACAAACTTTTACCAGAAAGGAAGTGAGACGATGCTATCAACAAAACAACAAGAAATTCTGGAGGTTATCCGTCAGGCGCTCATGCGCGACGGGCAGGCTCCCACGGTGCGTGAGATCGGAAAGTTAACGGGCCTGCGCTCGTCGTGCTCCGTCCAGAAGCACCTGAACTCGCTACAGGAAAAAGGCTACATCAAGCGCGACCCGTATAAGTACCGCTCGGTGGAGCTCCTCATGGACGGTGCCCCCATGACCCGGCGACGCACCGTCACCGTTCCCCTACTGGGCCGCGTGGCAGCGGGCGCACCGATCTTCGCAACGGAGAATATCGAGGAGAGCTACCCGCTCCCCGAGGCGTTCGTCCCCCGTGATGCCGACTGCTTCATGCTCAAGGTAAAAGGCGACTCAATGATGGACGCCGGAATCTTTGACGGTGACTTTGTCGTGGTGCGCAAGCAAGAGACCGCCAACGCCGGAGAGATCGTCGTGGCACTCATTGACGATGAAGCGACCGTGAAGACGTTCTATCCGGCGGGTGACAATGGGATTCGCCTCCAGCCGGAGAACCGCTACATGAAGCCCATCATCACCAAGAACGCCAGTATCATGGGCCGCGTGGTGCTCACCATGCGCCAGTACAGCTAGATCTTCGCCCCCGCGTTGTTTCGCCCCGGTTTATCGGGGCGAAAACAACAGGGGCGATTTTCAATACCCGTAGGTACGGGTGTGGGCTTCCTCTAGCCAGGTGGCTAGAAGCTGGATGCTCGCCTCGATATCCGACACCGCCGAGGACTCATTGACCGTGTGGACGTAGCGGCAGGGAGTGGAGAGCGTGAAGCTGGGGATGCCCCCGCGCACGCGCTGCATCCCGCCCGCATCGGTGCCGCCCCGGTTCAAAATCTCAAGCTGGTAGGGAATATTGTGTGCCTCGGCCACATCACGGAAGTGGCGCACCAGCTTCGGGTGGCACAGCAGCGACGAGTCCATGATCTTAATAGCGGTTCCCTTGCCCAGTGCGCTCACCTGCTCCGCCACATCGCCACCGGGAATGTCCATGGCGAGTGTCTCATCCAGCGCAATGGCAATGTCCGGCTCAATCGCGTAGGCTGCCGGGGTTGCGCCGCGCAGGCCCACTTCCTCCTGCACGGTTGCCACGGCGTAGATATCGCACTGATGGGAGCTCATGGCACGAATCGCCTCGATCATAATGAAGACCGAGAGGCGGTTATCCAGAGTCTTGGACATGACATTGTGCCCGATCCGCTCACAGGTGCGCGCCAGGGTCACGGGGTCACCGATCTCGACTTTCTTTTTCACTTCGTCGGCGGAAAGCCCTAAGTCCACAAACAATCCCTCCAGCTTGGGGGGCTTGCTCAGCTCCTCAGCGGTGGC
>JANNDD010000969.1:0-1468 GCA_031387365.1 Armatimonas sp.
TCGTCCATCACAATCGCACTCTCGTACCAGCCACTCTCCGTACGGCTGGCCAGTTCGGCACAGAGCGGGGCCACGGCGGGCTCGCCAAGCGCGGCGAGGGCATAGATCGCTCGCAAGCGCTCTGGCTCTGGGCCGTTCAGCGCGGCAAGAAGCGCGGGCATCTCCGAAATATCACAAGCGGGCTGTGTGGGCAGCGCAAAGCTCTCGGGCTCCTGGGTGCGTACAAAGACGAACTTAACCATGTAGCGGGTGTGCTCTAGCAGATTAAGCGAGCCGCCGTGGGCGATATCAAAGTGCACCAGCACGCAGGTTCCCGCCGGGCCAGCCGCCTGAAAGCCGCGTGCGTAGTCGGTCTCGGTGAGCTGACGGTTGAAGTGCGTGCCAGGGATAAGCTGTGTCGGGCCGTGCTCTTTTGGTGTGTCCTGCGGGTAGTAAAGCACCATTGCATAGCGGCACGCATGGTGCCGGGGGCGTGCGAGTGGGCTGTGTGAGTCCTGGTGCCAGCCGATAAACGCATGGGTTCCCGCGCCTGCCTTCAGCTCGCCTTCAACGGTCTGCTGCGCGGGCTCGTTGTTATGCGCGAATCGGTGCGGGTGGAGCATGTAGCCTGCACCAAGCACGTCGCTGAGGGCGGTGACAAGCTCAGGAGCATCCAGAATCGCTTGAAGCTCGGGGACCGCGGGCAGGATATTATTGCCCGGGTTGCCTTCATTCTTGAGAATCCATGCAAGCCGTTGCTGGATTTTGCAGTGAAGTGAGGCGGGTAAGTCAGGGTGAAGAATCACATAACCATCGCGATGAAACTGTTGGCGCTGCTGAGTCGTCATAGTCTACGTTGTACCCGACGTGGTATATAATTCGTCTGCGATTTTTCGCAACGAAAGAGGAGAAGGATTATTTGATGCGACTCAAACCAGGACTTGTTTTTATGACGCTTGCGGGTCTGGCAACCCAGCCCCTCATGGGCTGCCCGAGCCCGCAGAATAGCGCTCCACCTCCTGCTCCTCCGGCTCAAACAGCCCCGGCAGGCCGCTCCACCCTGCCTGATCTCCCCCCCGATCCCCGTGCTGCTCGGGGTGGCCAAGCCCCCACGAGCGCGGGTGCTGTGGGAAGCACGGCACTTCCGGCCAAGGCAGTGCCCGGTAGCGCCCTCAATAAGTTCTTCCCTAGCGATGCCGATGGCCTGAACCGGGTCTTTACGCAGGAGAAGAATGGCTTTGCAATGGCAAACCTGAACAAAGGGAAAGCGACCCTCGCACAGCTCTCCATCAACGACACGGCTGCCAACCCGAGTGCGCGCGATAAGTTCAAGGGGACAGGGTTCTCGATTGAGGGCTTTCCGGCGGCCAAGGAGGGGATGAGTGCAATAGCAGTGCTGGTGGGGGATCGCTACCAAGTCAAGATCCGCGCTACAGGCTCCGCTCTGAGTGACTTGGAGCAGCAAAGCTGGCTTCTGAAGTTCGACCTC
>JANNDD010000979.1:0-2865 GCA_031387365.1 Armatimonas sp.
TCGAGCAAGACAATTTCCCCTCCTACCGAAGCGCCTGCTACGAAAAATGGGGACTGCTACTACCCGCTTAACACCCGCCCCGACGGCACCCCCAGCGAGGTGATTGTCACCGGGGGATCGTAGCAATTCGCGTCTTATTGCGGCGGTCATCGGGGATTTCGAGGGGAATCTGAATCTGTCCTCCAACTGCCATATTCCCCGCTTTTGGTTGGAGATAGATATCTAGCACGACAACAGGCTTATTCTCAACCTGTCGTGTTCCACAAAGGAAACCGAACTGTGTCGGATCAGCATCAAGAATCACCGTCTGGTGCAAGTAGCGTTCCAGAAACGCATTCCAGAGCGGCTGCATTTGTGGAGCTGCCAAGTTCACCAAAAGCGGGTGTTCGCGAAACTGAGTGATGGACTCTTGTGGAGAGACTCCCGCCGTGATCATCCGCAGTGCCTCGGGCATCGCCCAGACCCTCCGCTGCGCCCGCATCGGGTTGTCGTCGTCATAAAGCCCGGTAAGCTGCTCCAGGGAGAGCTCGGCCAGGGGGAGCAAGTCCGCGACAATAAATTTCCCACCTCGCTGCTTGAGCTGTCGCTCCATGGCTTCACGCCAAGCATCGGAGACCTCGTAGCGGCGCTGACGGTACCAGTCGCGCTTGCGAAAGAGCAGGGTCTTATTTGCCGTCCACCAGAGATAGCCCTCCGGCTGGCAGAGCGCATCAAGTTTTCCAAGAGCGCTCTGTGGGTCTTTGATCTCGCTCTTGCTGCCCACATGCACCGGCTGGCTCCGGTAGAGATCGGCAAAAACCGGCTGGCCGGAGCGCTCGGCGAGTGCCTTGAGGCGATCCACAAGAGCTTTCTCCTCAGGCACCTTGATTTCGGTAGGGAGTGCTTTCTCGTCCACTTTTGCGCCGTCGTACGGGTTGCCGTGCGGCGGGAGGGCGAAGGCTTCGGGGGCGGGGAACTGGTGCATCGGAATCTCCATCCCCGTCGGGGCGGCCATCCGTGCCTTGATGCCCTCGTTAAACACAAACAGATCGAAGGCAACCGCGACGCGCTCCATCTTATCGGGACGAATTGCCGTTACTTTCATCTTAGTGGGATCGTCGCCGGGACGAAACTGAGGATTGTCTGCAAACTGATCGCCTTTATAAAACAATGGAGCTAGGTCAAGTTTCTGCTTCGCGGTCAGCCCAGCAATCGGCAGCTTCACGTGCTGGGTCTCCGCCAGGCGCTCTTTCTGATCAGGAGTCAACTGGGCATAGAGCTCTACAGCGAGGCGTTTTGCTTGTAGCTTCTCGGGATCGGTGCGAAGCTGCTTCACCATCGCGTCGAGCTTCTCCAGAATCCAGCGCTTGTCTTCCCGTTCCAGCCGCTCTTCGAGCCGCCGGGTCTTGGTAGGCAGCTCCAGCCGATAAGCGGGCTTGCCCAGAACGGGTCTCGTCTCGCGCCAGCTTGCCCCAAACAGCGCCGCTAGGTCACTCAGCGTCTCCCGGAGCGGGCGGTCTTTGGAGAAGATAATCGCCTTGTCGTCGCTGAGCGGGCGCAGGACAGTGAGTGCCACACCGGTTTTTTCTGAGAGCAAGGGAAGTAGCTCAAAGAGCGCAACTCCCTCGGCGGAGACCGAGAAGCGGGCACTCAGGCGCGGGTCGGAGTCCCAGTGATTTTCCTGGTGGGTACCAAAGGCGCGGGCGACGGTGACAGTCAAAAACAGCGCCAGAGTCGCCCCGAGCAGCGCGGCGCGGAGTCGTGTGTGTTTGGGGAGCTGCGTGCTGGCTGCCCCCGTGAGCAGGCGCTGGACGCGCGTCTTGAGCTGCGAGCCCGATGAGGAGATTCCCAGCGCCAGAGCCGTACCCGAGTGGGTCGGGGTGAGCGCGATCAGTCCACGAGCGTAGTCGCGCGGGGCGATCTCCTCGACCACCGCCAGCGCATCGGCCAGCTCCTCCGAGGCGGCTTCGTGGGCACGTCGCAGCAGCCCCAGCAGCGGCACGGGCCAGAACACGACGGCGGCCATCCGAAACGCCAGATTCCAGCGCAGATCGTGGTGCTTCAGGTGGGCCGCCTCATGGCGCAGAATCGCCCGCTGGAGCGCGGGGACGCAGGTAAAGAACTCGGGCGTCAGCAAGAGCAGTGGTCTACAGATGCCCACCAGCGCCACACCCTTAAGCTCCGACGAGAGCCGCACGGGAGCGGGAAACGACTCCTCAAACGCAATAAGTTGGCTCTGGCGACGCAGCCGCGCAACGCCTACCCCCGCTATCGCCAGCCAGAGCAAACCCAGCACCACGCCCGCCAGGTAGAGCGGCGCGACCCACGTCTCCCCACCCCGTGTCAGCTCCACGGGAAAGACCGTCGGCGGACGCGTGGCGCTCAGCGCAACCGCCGCCACGGGTGAAGAGGCAGTCACGGGCTTTTCCAAGACCCCCGAGGGAGCCGTTTCGGCTCTCGCTTCCTCGGTCTGAGAGAGCACAGGAGCAAGCGGCAGAGACTCGGCGGTTCTCGCAATCGGACGGTACGTCTCTTCATCGGGGGCAGGCAGGGCGCGAGCGAGCAGCAGAAACAGAGGAATCGTCACTGCCACACCGACCAGGGTCAGCCGACAGACCAGAGTGCGCTGCCGAAGCTGCACACGAGGAAGAAAGCGCTCGGTAAGCAGCCCGATTCCCAGTAAAACCGCGCTGAGCAGCAGCGCTCCGAAAAGCATTCTCACAGGGTACTCCCTTTCTCGCTCGCCTCAGAGTCTTCGTCCAAGAGCTCCCGGAGCTGCTGCTTCTGGGCCTCGGAGAGCTTCTCTTGCTGCAAAAGATGCGCCATCAGACTGTAGACCGAGCCCTCGTAGACACGGGCAAGCAGCTCGCGCAGCGGGGTCGGCCC
>JANNDD010000992.1:0-7521 GCA_031387365.1 Armatimonas sp.
GAAAGGCCGCACCCCAACCCGCGCCCTGGAACGCTTTCTTGCCGTTCTCACACCGAACTCGGGTAGTAGCGTGGCACGCGACTGTTGAGCAGTGTCGTCGGCTCATGCGCCGTTGTCTCCGCCCACTGCGCCACCTCCGCAGCCGTGATCCCTTCCCCAATCAGTGTCACAGTGTCGCCCACCGAAACACTTGCAACATCTGTTACATCAATCTGGCACTGATCCATCGAGACGCGTCCCACGATGGGGCAGCGCTGGCCCTGCACGCTCACAAACCCTCGATTTCCCAGCCGCCGCAGCCAGCCATCGCCGTAGCCCGCCGGAACCGTGGCAATCACGGAGTCGCGGGTGAGCGTGTGAGTGCGTCCGTAGCCCACCGTCGCGCCCTCTGGCAGTGACTTAACCAACGTAAGACGCGCCTTAACGACCATGGCAGGAAGTGTGGGGCACTTCTCCAGCGCACCAGGATACGGCTCGATACCGTAGAGAATCGCCCCTACGCGCCGTATTCCTCCACTCGCTAACCGCAACATCCCCGGTGAGTTAACCACAGAGTGTAAACCCTCCCAGTCGCGTGTCATTGCCTTGAAGGTAAAGAGCTGTAGCTCCGTGGGCAGCAAGTCCTCCTCATCGGCAGACGATAGGTGCGTGGCGATGCCAATAATCTCCACCTGTGGCGGGCAACTTTCACGAAGGCTCTTCAACTCTTGAGAGTTCATCCCCTCGCGCCCCATCCCCGTATCAAACACGAGATAGCAGCGTGCGGGAATCGGGGCGATTTTTGCGGCGGTAGCGAAGGCGGCAAAGAACTCGGGGCTGGAGATAAATGGGGTGAGATCCGCGCGGACACAGTCGGTGGCTTCTTCGGGAAGCAAGGCACTCAGTGGATAGACCGTCTGTGAGAGTCCGGCTTTGCGCAGGCTCAGTCCTTCCTCCAGAGTCGCAACACAGAGCCGCTTTGCCCCGGCGGAAACGCAGGTCCGCGCCACCGGTACCAGGCCATGACCGTAGGCATTGGCCTTCACGACAGCGGCAACATCGCGGTAGCGAGCGCTCAGGAGACGAAAATTATGGGCGATGGCCTCCAGAGAGACCTCCGCCCAGACACGGTTTTGCACAACGCATTATCCCATACGAGCGCTGTATTACCCCTTCGCCACGACCACGGGTTTCTTTTTCACAACTGATTTCTTGGCCACCACCGTGGGCTGCTCCACATAGACAGCCAGCGCGTTGGTGAGCTTTCGCACCGGCGCGACCAGCGCCTTCCCGTCCAGATAGAGCCCAGTAGACGAGCCCCCATCGTAGTTCAGTGCGTCCACCGCCCCGGCTTCTTTAAGAATCTGTGCCCACTCGGTCAGTGTCACAGGGCTCTTGGTAGCCACTAAGATCAGATCGCCGCCTTTAAGGATTCCCACACCAGCACGCGGGTCGGGCTTCTGTAACAACGAACTAAAACCGGACTTGGCCGGGTCCACCACGATCTCACCATCTTTGAGTAGCAAAATACCGCCCCCGAGCACAATCTCGCTCTTGCCCCAGTCCGTGTGACGGTCAATGCCGTTGTTGGCCCGAATCCCCGCCACCCAACCCTCCGCGCCTTTCATACGCCGCAAGCAGAGCGCTGCCCCACGTCCCCCAAAGTGGACAAGTTTCTTGCCAATCACAATATCGCCCATCGGCTGTAGGCTGCGGGTGTCAAAAAACGCCCCCGTCAGAACCACTTTTGCCCCACGCGTCGCCATAGACGCCAGGCTCTCCGAGCAGCCCACCCCCCCCTGTGCCAACATCGGCTGGACGAGCACGCTGTCTGAGTCAAGGTTCACCCGCACAACATAGACCGTCTTTCCCGCCAAGACCCGCGTCTGCTGTGTAATATGCCCCGCGCTCGCTGTTGTCCCCAAGCTCGCGAGCCCCAGAAGTGCGGCGAGGAGGTGTGTGATTTTGCCCATGATTTTTCCGTACACAAATCATCGGGGAAGCAAGTAGGACAACCCACCGTGCTTTTACCAGGATTGACCCTGGAATAACTACCAGTTTCATTATTTTTGATAGAATAGGGAGAATGTATCAGCAGAACCAGTCCCCTCCTCCCCAGATGCCACGGCTTAGCTCACGCGACACCCCCCTCACACTCGTTCTCATTGGTGCGAGTGCTCTGACATTTTTATTGGGCTACTTTACAAACGAGAGCTGGCTCACCCGAGGTCTGGCACTCACCGCCGAGAGCCTGCACTTTCCATGGACACTGGTTACCTGGCCACTCGTAGGAACCGGGGGCGCACTCTGGACCCTCTGCAATGCGTTCTGGGCATGGACGGTCTGCGGGAGTATGGAACGCGCCTGGGGCACCGCGCAGCTCACCAAGTTCGTTCTCGCCACAACCGTCCTCACCGGCGCAACTGTTTTATTGGCAATCGTACTGCTGCCCCTACCTTTAGCGGTGTTTGCCAGTTTAGGAATGTCGCTTCCCGCCGTCACTGTCGCCTGGTGCTGGATCAACCGCGCCGCCACGATTCGCTTCCAGTTTCTCTTCCCAATCTCCGCACTCTGGATCGCCGGAATCACGGTTTTGCTACAGTTTTTCTACACCGCCCAGATGCTCCACAGCCCCTGGGCAGGTTTTGCGGGCCTGAGCGGCAGTGCGGCAGCCTGGTGGTGGGTACGCGGTGGACGCAGTTGGTTCGAGACTCGGTTTGGCAAAAAGAAAAACGCGCCCAATCTGCGCTTTGCAGATCTGGATCGCGATATGCGCGGTGCAAAGCAGTCAAGCAACCCCTTCAAGAAAGCACGGGAAGAGAAGCAGCGGCTAGAGCGCGATAAGAAAATCGCTGAGATGTTCCGTAACTCCGGCTTCAAGGACGATAGCGAATGAGCCTGAGTAGACGGCTTGCAGCAGCGGCAGGTGCGGCGGCGGCGGCATTCCTAGGGCGAAAGGCACGTAAAAAACTACTGCCCCTTGTCGAGGTTGCTCTGACACCTGTGGCGCTCGGTGCCGCCGTGTCCGCAGGCGCAATGGCACTCTTCTTCACGATCGCCGATGATATTCGCGGCCAAGATGGAGTCTGGCGCTTCGATCACGACGGCTTAAATCTCGCGAAGTCGCTGCGTACACCAGGCCGCACCGCGCTCATGCGAACCGTCTCCGATCTGGCACGCCCCGATACCATGTCGGCACTCGGGGCGGCGAGCATGATTATCGCCTGGCGGAGCAAGAAGTGGCGCAACGAAGCTGTCTTAATGGCCGTAGTACTCTCCGGCGGCGGTGCCATTATCGGCACCATTAAGTACCGCGTGGGACGGCAGCGTCCCACGCTGGTTGAGGCACTTGCCACGGAGGAGACTTTTAGTTTTCCCTCGGGCCACTCGTTTATCTCGCTGTGCTTCTACGGAACCCTGGCCTACTGGTGGATGAAGGGCAAGCCGCTCAAGCAGCGCATTGGCATTGCGATTCTGGCGACCAAGTTCATTGCGCTCATCGGAGCAAGCCGGGTCTACCTGGGAGTTCACTATCCCAGCGACGTTTTGGCGGGCTACGCGGCAGCGTTCCCCTGGCTCACCGCCTGTCTGACTGCCTACGAAAAATACGAGCGCCGCGTCGCGCTGCTAGAGTAGCCGAGCCGCAATGCTAAAAACACGCCTAATCCACCCGGAGATCCTCCGTGCCCTCGCCATGGCAGGGCATCGGGCAAAAGTGCTGGTCACCGATGGCAACTACCCCCACAGTACCAAGTCCAACCCAGCGGCGGCGCACGTCTTCCTGAATCTTGCACCCGGCACGGTAAAGGTCACCGAGGTGCTTGCGGCTCTCACCAGTATCATTCCCGTTGAGACGGCGGAAGTCATGCAGTCCGAAGATGGCAACGAGCCGCCGATCTGGTCGGAGTTTCGTACCCTACTCCCCGACATCTCTCTCACCGAGCGCACCCTCCCCGAGTTCTACCAAGCCGCCGCCACCTCCGACGTGGCTCTTGTGATTGCCACGGGTGAGCAGCAGCCCTACGCGAATCTCCTACTCACCATCGGTGTCCTCTGGCCCGCCGACGCAGCGCACGATAAAAACGCAATCCAGACCGTCGGTTGAAGCATTTCGTTGGGCGATGTTCTCGGTACGCTCAGTCCACGTAGAGAAACTCGTTGGTCATTAGCAGCGCTTGGGCATAGCGCTCCCACTTGCTCAGCGGCGTTGGTGGAGCGGGTGGCGGGCCGCCGAAGTCTTTGTCCGCAGCCCAGGCCTGCTTCTTGGCACCAGGGAGCACGACCATTGGTGCCCAGGCAAAGGCGTCCGTGTTCTCGTTGGTACGGCAATCCACCACAAAGTCTAGGGTATCGCCGCGTTTGACCTCAACGGCTGTGAGCTTAGTCTCAGCCTTGCTGTTCTGCGCCACCCACTCGCCAAGCACGCCGCTCCGTGAGTGGACGACGCGGCCCCGAACGCCATCCCCCACCGTACCAGGGTGGTTTAGGCTTCCGCTGATTTTTACGGTTCCCTCCAGCGGGCTGACCCAGCGACGGATCACGAGATGCTGTGGATTGCCAGGGTGTCCGCCCTCGCGGCTCAGGAACGGCCAGCCGTGCGTGGGATCAGGGAGCTTGTCGCCCGCGCGCCACTGGGCGTCCGCGAATACCTTGAATTCGTTAAATGCTGTCGTGCGACCGGTAGCATCATCCACGAGGCCCCAGCCGTAACGCCACGTCGCACTGGACTGGGTTTCGAGCTTGAGCGCCGCCTTGTCGGGGGCGATCAAATAGCTCAGCGCGAGATTGAGTTCGTCTTTGGTCGGGGGGCGCTCAAAGAGCTTTCGGTAGAGCGCGGTAACTTTCTCCGCTTCGTTCTTGCCCGTCGCGCCCTTTGCCAGTGCGCGTGCCTGATCCGCAGCCAGCGGAGAGTTCATAAGAAAGAGCGCCTGCTGTGGCACGATGGTTTTAAAGCGCTGTGGACTGCTCACATCCGGCGTGGCGAAGTCTAGAGTCTTGAAGATCGCGGGCAGGTTTTGGCGCTCGATAAAGCCATACACAGCCCGGCGCTTTGTGTACGCCCCCATCCAGAGTTCCTCACTCTTGCCACCGAGCTTGCCCATGTCCAGAGTGCCCGAGGCGAGCAAGAGGCTATCGCGCAGCGGCTCTAGCTCTAGCCGCCGCCGGTTCTGCCGTCCGTAGAGCCGGTTCTCCGGGTCTTTCACAAAGGTTGCCTCGCTGGCATCGCTACTCTGCATCCAAGTGGCCGAGAGTAAAATGCGCCGCTGGAGTTTCTTGAGGCTCCAGCTATCTTCCACCAGCGTTGCCGCCAACCAGTCGAGAAGCTCAGGATGCGTGGGTTTTTCACCCTGCCGCCCAAAGTCCGAGGGGGTTCGGACAATGCCCGTGCCAAAGTGTAAGCCCCAGATTCGATTGACGATCACACGCGCCGTGAGAGGGTTGTTCTTATCCGTGATCGCATTGGCAAGCTCCAGCCGCCCGCCCGTCGGGAACTCGGTTTGCGTCTCGCCCGCCACGCAGCTCAGAAAGTGGCGCGGTGCGGGATCACCGGGGCTGCCGGGATTACCGCGCTTGAAAACCACCCCAGGCCGAGGAGCTGCCTCGGTCATGGCATGAGCAAACTCGGGCGTGGGCGGATAGGTCTTCTTTAGCTCCTCTAGCGACTTATCTAGCGCTGCCAGACGCTCGCGTTTAGCGGCCTCAAAACTCGGTAGAAGCTCGCCACGCTGTTTGTCATTGGGCTGCTCGTTCTCACGGAAGCCTTGAAGGACTTTCTGAAGCTCAGGTGTCGCGGTGCTCGCCTTTACCGTCTCCCGCAACCGACGAACTTCAGAGCGAATCAGCTCCTCACGCTCGTTCTTAGCGGTTTGAAAGAGCGCATCGTGCTTTTCATACGGCTCACGGATCTCTTTTTTTGAGATAACCGGCTGATTCTCGTTGCTAGAGGCGAAGATGGCATAGAGACCGTAGTAGTCTTTGGTGGGAATAGGGTCGAACTTATGGTCGTGGCAGCGGGCGCACGCCACGGTCATCGCCTGCATCCCGCGCATCGTGACATCAATGCGATCGTCAAGAATATCGTGAATATTATTGATAAAACGCCGCCCCAGTGTCAGGTAGCCCAGTGCAGACAGATGCCGTCGGTCTTCGCCAAGCTCCATTCGGTCCGCGGCGAGCTGGTAGCGCAGAAACTGATCGTAGGGCATGTCGTCGTTGAATGCCTGGATCAGCCAGTCGCGGTAGGTGTAGGCATGGTAGTAGTTTCTGTCGTCCACGAAGACATAGCCCTTCGTGTCGGCGTAGCGGGCGATATCCATCCAGAAGCGCGCCATCCGCTCGCCGTAGCGCGGCGACGCAAGAAATTTGTCTATGACTTTAGGCCAGGCATCCGACGACTTATCCGCAATAAAAACATTGACATCTTCGGCACTCGGTGGCAGCCCCGTCAGCTCGTAGCTCGCCCGGCGCAGTAGTGTTCGGCGGTCGGCGTAGGCAACCGGCTTTTGTTTAGCCGCTTCTAGCCGTGCCAGCACAAAGCTATCAATGCCACTGCGCGACCACGACTTCAGCACGGTAACGGGCGGAGTGGGCTTTTTCAGCGGCTCCAGCGACCAGAGCGGCAAGCCCCCCCTGCCCCCGATAACGGGGGAGCTAGGCCAGGGAGCACCCGCTTTAGCCCAGCCCTCCATTGCCGCGATTTTCTCGGGTGCGAGCGCCGCCATTGCCTGGGGCATCCGGGGCTTGCCACCCTCACCTTTGACACGCTTGACGATCTCCGCCGCCTGTGCAAGAGTCACCGGGCCATCCAGGCGCAAGCCCCCCAGTGCATTGCCTTTACTATGACAAGCCAAGCACGACGCCACAAAAGTCGGGCGGACATGGGTCTCGAAGAGCTGAATCACCTCAGGGCGAGGCGGCGCGGGTTTGGCTTTATCCTGAGACACGGCGGGCAAGAGAGCGCTCGCGGCGAGGCCAAGCGCGGCAAGCGTTGCGGCAAGTCGTTGCATGGAGCAATTATACCTGACCCTACTCTGAACCCACCGGGGACCCACCCGGCTTCGTTCGTTCCTCACTACGCCACCCTCCCTGAGGGAAGGGGCCGGGGGATGGGTTCAGACCGGGTGGGTTCAGACCGGATTTGTTCGGCGGTAGGCGGCGCAAATCCCTCGCATGTAGCCAGGCAAGGGCAGCTCAAAGGAGAGCGCCTCGCCGGTTCGGGGGTGCGTAAACTCCAGCTTGCACGCATGGAGCGCCTGTCCCTGTGTCTCAATATCAAGCTTGCGCAGGCCACCATAGACCGAGTCGCCCACCACGGGATAGCCCGCGAACTGGCAGTGGACACGAATCTGGTGTGTGCGTCCGGTTCGGAGCCGACACTCGATCAGCGTCATCGGGCCGAGGCGCTCCAGTACATGCACCTCAGTGGCTGCCTCACGGCCATCACCCGGCTGGCTGACAGCCATCCGGTGCCGGTCATTAGGATGCCGGTCAATCGGGGCCTCGATCAAGGCGTCCTCAAAGTTGGGGCTCCCCCAGATCAGC
>JANNDD010000554.1:0-8420 GCA_031387365.1 Armatimonas sp.
CGTCGTAGGGGCTGGCAAGAAGATCCTGGTAGGTCGCCGCGCGGGTCTGCTTCCCGCTGGCCTCCTGAACAATCGGGCCCTCGGGTGCTTTGGGCGGCTGAGGAGATTCCTCAAGATCGGCCACGAGTGTCAGCAGCAGCGTCTGGTTATCTACCCACTGAAGAGGCGAGGACAGCATGTCGGTGAGAGCAAGCCCAGGAATGACTTCTGCGCTCGCGGTTGCCACCGTGCCCAGCGCGAGCGCCAGCCCCCCGCCGGGACGCTCTAAGTAGAACGCAAAGCGGTGCCCATCATCACTCCAAACGGGCCCGCCAGGGATCATGTCCCCAGGAAGCCCAGTAACTTGCCGCTGGCTACCGTCCTCGGTGCTGAGCAGCGCAAGGCTCGTGTAGCGCGTGAGCCGCTGCGTCCCCGGTCGCGTGCTATCAAAGCGCACCCCTGCCAGTTTCTCGTAGGGCCTTGCTAGATCCGCAATCGGAGGGTACGGCTCGTAGCCAATCAGAAGCAAGTGCGACCGATCTGGTGAGAGTGAGGAGAGCGGCGTCAGCGGGGCATCAAGAAGGGCAACGAGATCATCGCCCGGAGTTTGGTAGTGCATCTACAAGGGATTGTACCTAGCCGCGAGGAAATCACGGATCGGAAGCGGTGATATTAATGTGTCATGACAATTGGGATTACGATCTTCTGCGATAGAATAGGACGATGGCGGGACAAAAAGATCAGGTTTTCAAGGAACTCCTCCGAGAGTTTTTCCCTGATTTCATTCGTCTGTTCTATCCGCATATCGCGGAACAGCTTGATTGGAGCACGCTGAGGTTCCTTGATAAAGAGGCTTTCACCGACTTTCCGCGAGGTGAGCAGCACGAAGCCGATATCGTGACTGAGGTGAATACCCTTGAGGGCAAGCCGGAACTGATTTTGGTTCACGTGGAGATCGAGAGCCGTCGCCGCCCGGTGAGTTTCCCGGAGCGCATGCTGGACTACTATTTTCTCCTGCGCCGCCGTTATAAGTTGCCCGTGCTGCCCATTGTTCTGTATCTTTCTCCCGGTGCAGGTGGGTTAGTGGTTGAGACGGTTCGTGAGCCGCTCTTTGGGCTCGACTTACTGACGTTTCATTATCTGGCGATAGGCTTACCTGACTTGAGCGCCGCAGACTACGAAGCGGTGAACAACCCGCTGGGGGCCACGCTCTCAGCGTGGATGCGCTCCTCGGAGACGGCTAAAATAGAGCGCTGGCTCGACGTTTTGCGGCGAATTGTGGCGTATCGGCTGAATCCAGCACAGCAAGTGTTGGTAACCAGCGTGGTGGAGCTGGGCTTACCGCTCTCGCAAGGGGAGCAGGTAGAATTGCAACAACGAACGGTAAGAGAACCGAAGGTACTTGAAATGACAAGCATTTTTGAACGCTGGGGACTGGAAAAAGGCATGCAGCAGGGCATGCAGCAGGGCCGTGCTGAGGGGATGCAAGAGGGTTTGAAGAGTGCAGTGCTGCGTATGGCAACTCGAAAGTTTGGAAGCCTCTCCGAGGGGATTCAGCAGCGCATTGTGGCCCTACAGGCTGAAGATGAGCTGAATGCGGTTCTTGATCGTCTACTGACGGCCACGAGTCCAGAAGGATTATTTACTAACTAATGCGCTGGGTTGAGATGGAAATTGCGGCGCTGGGCGATGAGCAGGAGCCCTACGCGGCACTGCTGACGGAAGTCGCGGGTTGTCAGGGCTGGAGTGCCGATGCGAGCGCCGTGCGCGGGTACTTGCCTGTGGATGAGCGCCTTGAAGGCTCGCTGCTGGCATTGCGCCAGGCTGCGGGGCGTGAGGTGACGATTCGCTTTGTGCAGGAAGAAGACTGGGCCAATGCCTGGAAGCAGTACTTCAAGCCACAACGGATCGGGGAGCGCATCGTTATCAAGCCAAGCTGGGAGGAGTTCTCCCCCCTTCCTGGTGATCTGGTGGTCGAGATGGATCCAGGGATGGCCTTTGGCACGGGCCTGCATGCCACCACACGTCTTTGCCTGCGTGCGCTGGAGACACACGTCAAGGGCGGCGAGACGCTAACTGATGTGGGGACGGGCTCCGGGATACTGGCAATTGCAGCCGTTCTACTGGGGGCACACAGCGCGATCTGCACCGATATAGATCCACTGGCCGTGCGCATCGCCCGAGAAAACATTGAGCGCAATGCAATGGTTGGAAAAGTATCCGCCCTGGAAGCGACTTTGCCGCCACCCGGCCCGTTCGATATCGTGGTCGCTAATATTCTCCCTGATGTGATTCTAGGCATGGCCGAAGAACTTGCCGCCGCCACAAAGCCAGGCGGCCTGCTGATAGTTTCAGGCATTATTGAAGCACGTACCGAAGACGTGAAGGCGGGGCTGGTAGCGCGTGGTTTAACGATCCTGGCAGTAGAGACCGAGGGTGAGTGGGTCGCGATCTCAGCCCGAAGCGAGTAAAATGCTCTAAGTTAGGATGATTTATGAAGGTATTGCATTTGCATGCTGGGGTTCTTTATGGGGGGGTTGAGACTTTTTTGGTGACTTTAGCCCGAAAAGAAAATCAAGAGGCTGACATGGATCATGTATTTGCTACTTGCTTTGAGTCTCGGCTTACTGATGAGTTAAGAGCTGTGAATGCCGATTCGGTTCTGTTGCCCGGGGCCAGATTTAGTCGCCCTTGGACGATTCTACAGGCTCGGATGATGTGCAATAAACTCATACGGAAAATTAAACCGGATGTAATTATAGGCCATATGGCCAAATCGTATTGGCTTTTTGCACCGGTAGCAAAACGCAATAAGATTCCTATTGTCCTCTATTTGCATAGCCCCGTTACTAAGGATTGGGTTGATCTTTCTTGTCGGCAGTATCAGCCAGAACTTATGATTGGAGTAAGCCAACATACGCTCCAAACAGGTAAAGACCTCTTGTTTTCTGACATTAAAAGTGCGATTATTAACTATCCAATGCCATTTGCCTCTGATATTTTTGATCAATATAAAAGTGAACGAGCAGATGTGCGCGCAGAACTCCAGGTAGGACAGGATATTGTAATATTCCAAGCAACACGAATGGACTCTTGGAAAGGTCATCGCGAACTTATCGAAGCTCTCGGACTCTTGAAAGAAGTTCCGAATTGGGTTTTTGTAATCGCAGGAGGTCCACAAAATCCTAAAGAGGAACTGTATTATGAGGCGTTGCAAGAGCAAGCAAAGTCGCTGGGAATCGCTGATAAAGTACGGTTTCTTGGGCGCAGAAAAGATGTGCCCCGTCTACTCGTCGCATCAGATATTTACTGCCAGGCAAATACGGGTTCCGAAGGATTTAGCCTGAGTTTTACAGAGGCGTTCTCCGCAGGGCTACCTGTTGTGACAACGGATATAGGTTCCGCTTGCGAAGTTGTGCCCCCGGAAGTTGGAGTCCTCACGCCTGTTCGAGATGCTCCTGCGCTTGCGAGTGCCCTTAGGAAATTGATAGAAAATAAGAACCATAGAGAGGCATTGGGTGCAGCTGCTAGGGCACATATTGTCAAGTTAAGTGCGACACAGCAGCAGATTCATCGCATCTACACAGAACTCCTAGAGCTTACATAATTGTAATTCTGAACAGCTCGGAAACCCTGCTATGGTAACTAGAAAGCATCGAGTTTTTCTGTCGGGTTTACGATCGAAGTCTAGGCTAGTTAACTTGGAGGAATTGCCCTGCGACGGCGGCGCAGAATGGTTTGGAAATCGGATACAATCAACCCATGGAGCGACGTATCTTTGGGATCGAGACTGAGTTCGGGTGTATGGTGCGCGATGATGCTGCCGGATCGCCTGAGCAGGTTGTCGAAGCGGTCAAGAACCACTGTTTTTATCAGAAGCACTGGGGGCTCATTGACCTCCATGCCCGTGACTACTCGTTTGAACCCGCCCGTAGCGGCGGGTTTCTTCTCAATGGCGGGCGGCTCTATATTGATGCTGTCGGGGATCATGAGGAGTATGCCACGCCGGAGTGCACGGATATTTTCGATGTCTGTCGCTATAACAAAGCCGGGCAGTGGATTGTTCAGAGCCTCTTAAACGATCTGGGGCTCGCAGAGACGGCGTCGTTTCACAACAACTCGGTGGATCACTTCGGTGGTCATACGTTTGGATGTCATGAGAACTACTTAGTCGAGATGCACGACGAAGATTTCTTCCGGGCGAGCTTTAACTATCTGCTACCGTTCTTAGTGACACGCCAGATCTTTGCGGGTGTCGGGCGTGTGGGGGGGCATCGGCTGAATTTTTCTTCGATGAAGAACTCGGTAATGACGATCTCTGACTATGATGTGGACTACCAGTGGGTGAGTAACTTCTATGGGGTTGAGATAGATCCGACGGTAGACTTCCAGCTCTCCCAGCGTGCGGATCATATTGTCAAGACGATTAGTAGCCGCGTGCGCTTCAACCGGGCGATTATTAACCCGAAGTGGGATAGCTACTACAACTTTTCGAACCTCCACCGCCTGCACATTCTCTACGGCGAGGGGAATATGTCCGACTACGCCACGGCGCTGAAGGTCGGCACGACGTGTGTAGTGCTCTCGCTAGTGGAAGATGGTCTGCTGGGCACGGAAGTGGAGATCCGCGACCCGCTGGAGACTCTGCGCTCCGTCAGCCGCGACCCGAGCTGGAAGTGGCTGGTCAAGCGCAAGAGCGGCGGCACGATCAAGGCTGTGGATCTCCAGCGCATCTACCTTGAAGCGGGCAAGAAGCGCCTTGCGGGTGTGGACCCCCAGACCGACTGGGTGCTGCGCGAGTGGGAAGCGACGCTTGATGCGCTCGAAACGAATCCGCTGACCCTTGCTAATAAGCTGGACTGGGTCGCCAAGCACAAGATGTACACGGAGTTTATGAAATCTGAGGGGGTTGGTTGGCAGGACGATGTGATGCAGAGCCTGGATATCGAGTACCATAACACCAACCGCAGCCAGAGCCTCTTCTACGGCTTAGAGGAGCTAGGCGAGATGGAGCGCTTAGTGACCGACCCCGAGATTGCCACCGCCACCGTCGCCGCGCCCCAGAACACCCGCGCCGCCGCCCGCGCTGATATTATCAAGAAGCTGCTCGACAAGAAATCAAAGGACTACGTGATTGACTGGGATCTGGTCTATCTGGCCAAAAACCGCCATCTGGATCTCAAGAACCCTTTCGATACCTACCTGAAAGAAGCCGAGAGCTTCACCAAGGGAATGTAGAGCTGTCATTATATTGCTAGAGAAGAACTGAGGAAATAATGTTGACCGATAATTCTGATACGTTTCTTGTACCGGAGGATGCCGAGAGCCTTTTGGGTATCCCTGCTCTGGGCTATATCCCGACAATTGACGAGGAAAGTCTTCGCTTGATTCGGGATGTAAGCACTTTCTCATCGCTGGTGGAGTCTTTCCGCAGCCTTCGTACCAACCTCCGCTTTGTCGCGGAGCAGCCGCTGCGCTCGCTGGCGATAGTCTCGGCAGTTCCGGCGGAGGGGAAATCCACAGCACTTGCCAATCTGGCGATGGCACTGGCGATGGAGGGGAAGCGCGTGATCGTGGTGGACGGAGATCTTCGCCGACCGACACAGCATAAGCTCTTCAAGCGGGATGCCTCACCGGGGCTGGTGGATGTTCTTGTGGGCACTCATGAGATCAGCGATGTGCTGCGTCCCAGTGGCGTTGACAATGTTTCGGTGATTCCCGCAGGCACGAACCCCACAAACCCGACCGAGCTTCTAGGCTTGCTGGCCATGGAGCACCTTGTGGCAGAGCTGGAGAAGCGCTGTGATATCGTCCTGCTGGACACTTCCCCCCTGCTTGTTGTCGCCGATGGCATGCTGGTAGCGTCCCTGGCGAAGGGGGTTCTTGTGGTTGTCGGGCAGGGAGAAACAAAAAAAGTCAATGTGCAGCAGGCCATGACGCGTCTTGCGCGTGCCCGGGCCACCGTTCTAGGAGCCGTGTTCAACCGGGTTGGGATATCCGATCATAAAGTCTACGGCAAGTACTACGTTCCCTCCGAATCACCTGATGACAAAGCGGACGAGGCACCGTAATGCCGGTGAACGTCGCGCTAGGCCACTCTGGGCTGAAGGTGAGCAACCTGTGTCTGGGCTGCATGAACTTTGGCGAGTCCACGAGCGAGGAAGACTCGCTTGCCGTCCTCAAAGCAGCCTACGACTCCGGCGTGACGTTCTGGGACACCGCCGATGTCTACGGGGCGGGGCGCAGCGAGGAGATTCTCGGGAAAGCCTTTGCCCAGTTTGGCTTCCGCGAGCAAGTCGTGCTGGCGACAAAAGTCAACGGCACAATGGGGCCCGGTGCCAATGATCGTGGGCTCTCGCGGCGGCATCTTCGTTTGTCAGTAGAGGCAAGTCTGCGGCGCTTGCAGACCGACTGGATTGATCTCTACCAGCTCCACCGCTACGACCCAACCGTGCCGCTCGACGAAACCATTGAGACTCTGGACACGCTGATCAAGGAGGGCAAGATCCGCTACTGGGGCACGAGCACGTTTGCAAGCTGGCAGATGGCCGACGCGCAGTGGCGGGCTGATTTCCACCACCGCATTGCTCCCGTCTGTGAGCAAGCGCCCTACAATATTCTGGATCGCCGCATCGAGAACGACCGGGCAGGATTCCTCAAGCAGGCGGGCTGGGGGCTGATTGTCTGGTCGCCGCTGGCAGGTGGGCAGCTCACGGGCAAGTACGGCACGGTCTCACCGAACACGCTCCCCGAGGGCTCTCGAATCGCCCGAAACGCGATGTGGCGGCAGCGCACCAACCGAAATGCCTCGGAAGTCGCGGCGGGGTTTGCGGCTCTGGCGAGCGAGCACGGCTTCAATCCCGCCGTCGCAGCGGTGGCTTGGACCCTGGCAAACCCCTTAGTGACCGCGCCGATTGTGGGCCCACGCACTCTGGAGCAGCTCACAAGCCTGCTTCCTGCCGCCTCGCTCGCTCTTCCTCAGAGTTTTTTAGCAGCCGTGGATGCGCTGGTTGCTCCCGGAACCGCTGTCGCGGACTTTTTAAATAATGCGGGCTGGCAGGTCGGTCAGCTACCAGGGCTCGACAACGATCGCGAAGGTGCCGCCTAGCACAGGATCATGCAGGGGTGTGGTCGGATTCGAACCGACGAACCTTTCGCTTACAAGGCACCGGATCGCACGAGGCAAAATGGGCTAATCTCCCTCTACGGGGCGGCGTCTCTCTCTTGCTTTCGCAGAGCCACTACAACAACCCTGCAACGAGGGCGGCTTTTAGGGCTCGTTTTCGGCGCCGAATATCTCGTCCATCACGACTGCCACGCGCCCGTGGCTTCCCTTGAGTTTGTGGGCATAAATCGTGGCCGTCACCTGCGTATTGGCATGGCCCAGGACGCTGGAGACAATGGTGAGCGGCACCCCGTCGTCGAGCAAGAGCGATGCGTGGGCGTGCCTCATGTGGTGGAGCCCGATGCTCTTAATGCCACTTTGGGCCAGCATCAATGCTATCCCGCGCCGGACGTTGCCACTATCGAGTGGATTGCCCGTACTGGCGCAGAAGATCAGCCCCAAGTCATTGGGTGTCTTCTCCATTCCCCCCAGCGCTTCGGCCACGAAGCCGGGGGCGATGAGGTCGCGCACTCCCGCCCGCGTCTTGGGACTGCGAAGCTCGAAGACGCCTTTGCTGCTCTCGCCACCTACCCTGCCCAGGGTGTGCTTGACAGAGACGGTGCGAGAGGCTGGCTCCCAGTCCTCCCAGCGCAGGGCAAGCGCCTCCCCGATCCGCAGTCCACAGCCCAGGAGCAGAGCCACCAGCGGGTAGTAGTCCGTGTCGGTGGACTTGGCAATCTGAGCGCTTTTCTCAGGCGGGCTCTTCGCCGCAAGCAGAATCGCCCGCACATCGCCAATGGAGAGCTCACGGGGACGCTTGGGCGTGACCTTGGGGGCATCGGTGAGCACCACCGGGTTGCGGGCTATCCAGTCGTAGCGACAGGCAAGAGCGCAGGCGGCGCGGAGGTGCCCACGGGCGAGCTGGGCGGTGCGCGTCTGTCCAAGAGCCCTGAGCCAGAGTGCCACGCGCCTCATGTCCAAGTCCGCCAGCCTCACCGTGCCAAGATGCGGCGTGATGTGCCTGCGGCTGATACCCGCTGCGATGTTGTAGCTCCGAGGGGACCAGGCGGCCTTCTTAGACTCCAGGTACTCCGCCATGAGCGCATCCACCGTGATGTCCCTTCGTGCTTGGGGCAGTCCCCCTGCCGCCGCTTGCTGGAGCGCCTGCAGCTTCAGGGTGGCGTCCTTGCGGGTGCGAGCGTAGGCGTACTTGCGGCCCGCTGGTGTGGAGATCGCCGCAACCCACAACCCATCTTTGCGCTGGGAGATACTGCCTTCTCCTTGACCTCGTTTTCTTGCCATATTTCTTCCCTGGAGGTGCCCTATGTCTTGGCTC
>JANNDD010000026.1:0-6270 GCA_031387365.1 Armatimonas sp.
GGAAACCCAAAGCGCATCCCGGCAGCACGCAGCGTCGCCTTCAGCCAGACTTCGACCCCCTCCGGGCCGTAGATCGTGACGGGGCCCACGCCGCCTTGGGCAAGCGCTCGCGAGGCGAGTAGGCCCGGCAGACCAAAGAGATGATCACCATGGAGATGTGTCAGAAAAATGCGTGTGAGCTGCGATAAACGAATGTGGGAGGCGCGGAGAATCTGGTGCTGCGTGCCCTCGCCGCAGTCAATCAGCCACCACTCGCCGCGCTGCGGCAGGTGCAAGGCCGTCGCCGAGACGTTCCGCGCCCGAGACGGTGCGCCTGAGCCTGTTCCCAGAAACGTAATTTCCACGGCGGTCATTGTATCGCATTGGTGTTTTATTGGATCGCATTACCGCCGATTTCAATCGGCGGCGACTTGCCCCGAGCCACGAGGATCGCTTGCGCCCGTGACCGTGCCGTCTGGGGCGATCAGAATCCCTTGTGCATCCCCGAGAGAGCGGGGCTTGCCAAAGACATGGCCGAGGCGCTCCAAGCCGACCTGAATTTCTGGGGGAAGCCCACGGTCGGCCCCGATCTCGTCGGGGAGCCACTGGTGGTGCACGCGCGGCGCAGCGATTGCGTCTGCGATGGGCTGGCCGTGGTCAATCACATTTAAGATCACGTGAAGCACGGTGTTGATAATGGTCGGGCCACCGGGGGAGCCGATAATGAGCCGTAGCGTGCCGTCGGGGTAAGTGACAAAAGTCGGGGACATTGAGGAGAGGGGGCGCTTTCTTGCCTGCACCGCATTGCTCTCGCCCTGGATGAGGCCATAGCGGTTGGGCTTGCCGGGGTTGGCCGCGAAGTCGTCCATCTCGTTGTTCATCAGAATCCCTGTGCCCGGAATCGTGACGCCCGAGCCGTGCGAGCCATTGAGTGTGTAGGTATTCGAGACCGCGTTGCCGTCGCTATCAATAATCGAGAAATGCGTGGTGTGCAGCGGCTCCACGCTTGCCTGACCTGCGCGAATCGCCGCGCTTGGAGTGGTGTGGCGCAGGTCAATTTCCGCGCGCCAGCGGGCGGCGTAGGCCGGATCGGTGAGCTTGCCGACAGGAACCGTCACAAAGTCCGGGTCACCGAAGAACTCCGCGCGGTCGGCAAAGGCCCGCTTCATCGCCTCAACTAACAGATGCCAGCGGAGCGGGCTCTCCCAACCCATTTTGGCCAGCTCGAAACCCTCCAAGATATTCAGAAGCTCGATCAGTACCGCGCCGCCCGACGACGGCGGGGGCATCGAGACAATCCCATGGCCTCGGTAGCGCCCCGTGACAACCGTGCGCTCTTTGACTTCGTAGCCGCGCAAATCACGCTCGTTGATCCAGCCGTGAGGGCGCATGGCCGCCGCAATGCGCTTTGCCGTCTCGCCCTCGTAGAACTCGCGTGGGCCGTTTTTCTGGATCCGCGCCAGGGTCTCGGCAAGCTCGGGCTGGCGGAAGCGCTGGCCCTGGGTGACACCCACAAAGATCGCCTTGGTTGCTTCGTAACGCGAGAGCAGCGCCTTGTCACTTGTCAGTGAGCGCGTCAGCGACGCGGGAGCGATAAAGCCATCTCCCGCGAGCGCCCGCGCGGGCTCGATCAGCTCCGCAAAGGAGAGCTTCCCCGAGCCGTATTTTTTGTGCGCCAAAGCCAGCCCCGCCACCGTCCCTGGCGTCCCCGATGCCCGCCAGCCCACGGTCGGCCCGCCCTCCTCGGTCTTGCCCGCGTAGACATCCCGAAACGCCGCGCCGGGTGCCCTCTCCCGATAATCAATCGCAGCGGTCTTGCCATCTTTGCGCCGCCACAGCAGAAACCCACCGCCGCCGAGATTGCCCGCCTGCGGGTAGGTCACCGCCAGCGCAAACCCCACCGCCACCGCCGCGTCCACCGCGTTCCCACCCCGCCGCATCACGTCCACACCCACCTGCGATGCCAGCGGCTCCGCACTCGCCACCATTGCTCTACTCATGGTGCAGAGTATAGCCGATGAAGCGCCCACAGAATGTGGGCGTCAGCAGGCCTGCGGCCACAATGTCGCTCCGCGACCCAGAGATCGAGCTTTGTTTGGGAGTCGCGGAGCCGACTTTTTGGCGCGAAGCGCTTATAGATGCCTACTTTCAGTGGGCAGTCTCGTGTACAATCTTGGCAATGAAAAAAACGACGAAGACGCAAGGGCTGGTGAGCGGACAGAATGAGTACCTGGCGGGCTACCTGATCTTGCCTATTGATAAAGTCGAGCCCAGCTACAACGCGGGCTTTTCGATGTATATCGCCGCATGGCCGCTGCTCTCGAACTATCCGGGGCACCAGTTCCAGACGGGCCTGCCCAGCACGTGGATGTTTGCGCAGTGGGATGGCCCCAAACCCAAAGACATGTACTCCGATGTGGAGGGCGGCCTTGGCTGGTGGAGGGACACGCGCTTTCCCACGCCAACGCCCAAGTTCATCATGGGCGGCGTTGCCCCCAATTTTTCGGAGATCGCCAATGGGCCCGCGCACGGCTGGGGCACGTGGGAGGAGCCGCGCGGGCTCTACGGCGTGGCGCAGCTGAGCCCGTGGCTCTTATTTCCCATTGACGGCATCAACCTCAAGCAGGGCACGTGCGGCGAGCTCTTTGGCTACGGCTACTTCTCGCTGCCCTTCACCGATCCCAAGCCGACCACCAACGGCAAGCTGGTGCCGACGGGCAACCAGTGCTGGACACTGTTCTTCAACTCGGGCAACTTCAAGGGGCCGGTGGCGTTCTTTTTGCCGTACTTCTGGTCGCACTCCGCCGAGAAAGACCCGAAGCTGGCGGGCTTACTGCTAGACACCCGCCCCGTGGACCCCAACCGTAGCGTGCAGATGGAGACGCAGTATATTCCCTGTCGCATGGCCACCGATGCGAAGGGCAACTCCTACGCACGCATCGCCCCGACGTCGTTTCCGCGTAGCGCGGAGGGTCGCTCCGTGCTCGTACACCAGGATACGGTCTACAATAAATCCGCCCTTCAAGACGCCGTGACGGCGTGGTTTTCCGGGGGTGCCCCCAGTAGCGGCAAGGTAAGCCCGCAAGGGGCCTTTGTGCGCAAGTTCGGCAGTGGAGGCCGTGCCACCTGGCAGATTCACTCAAAGAAAGACGACAAAACGGAGAAGAAAGTCGATATCGCGTGGAACGCCTTCGCGACTCCGAAGCTAGCGGATGAGCACTCCTACGGCTACGAGTGGAGCGTGGAGCTGACCAAGAGCTCGCCGAAGCTGATCACCCTCCCGGAGTACTTCACCCTTGAGAACGGTGACGATGAGAAAAAGGCCCGCTGGGTACCGATTGCCGCCGACAACGTTCCCACCGAGACGGGGCTCCAGAAGCTCACCTGGGAGACTCCCAAAGAGCGCCCCGAGAAACCCTACGACACGCCCGAAGCGCCCAAGAGCACCTGGAAGAAACCGGGGCCTGCGGCGGGGCCGTTTCAGGCTTTTCTGGGCGATGGGAGCGTCGTGACGTACTACTGGTACCGGTTCGCCGACCAGCCCGCGCTACTCAATGCCGACTTAACGGCTGCGGAGCGGGAGAAGATGCAGCTCAAAGTGGAGAAGCTGCACCGCACCTGGACCAAGAACCGTGAGTACCTTCCGCCGCCAAAACTCGGCAAGCTCGCGGATCTCGATCCGGCCCAGCTCGTCAAGCCACCCAAGGGGTTAGAGATCGGCTACGTGCCTATCGCAACTCGCCAGGAGCTAGCCAAGCGCTAAGAGCGCACGGGGTGAGTCGAAGCTCTGGTCAGCCAGAGGCCGCAGGGTCTCTGGCTCGGAGGGGCCCCAGAGTGCGGCGAGGGCCTGCATCCCAGCGGCGCGGGCGGCGTGCAGGTCGTGGATCGAGTCGCCCAGATAGGCACAGTGCTCGGGGGCGATACCAAGGCGCGTGGCCGCGAGGAGCAGCGGCTCCGGGTCGGGCTTGTGATTTTGGGTATCGTCACTGGTGATGATCACCTGCATCTTCGCGCCGATTCCGAAGCGCTCCAGAGCGGGGTGGGCGGATTGCAGCGATTTGGAAGTGACAAGAGCGAGCGGCAGGCGCGAGTGGAGACCGGCGAGCATCTCTTCCACGCCGTCGTAGAGGCGCACCCAGCTCTCGTTCTCTCGGGCGTAGAGGGCGCGGTAGAAAGTCAGCAGCTCCTCTACATCCCCGATATTCTCCTCGGCGAAGAGCGTGGGGAGCGCCCGGCCAATCTTGGGGACGACCTCTTCCCGGGTTGGCGTGCGGCCCGCAAAGAGGGTCAGCGTTTGCTGGTAGCAGTGGACAATCAAACCAATCGAGTCGGTGAGCGTGCCATCGAGATCGAGCAGAAGCGCAGTGGGGAGCATATCAGGATTGTACCTCTCCCGCCAAAGCCCATGTGAGAGTTGCCTACTTCCCTACACTCCGGTACAGTGAGTTCTGAGAGGGAGTGTTGCTATGCGAGGAACGATCCATCAGAGCCTGGTTTTCGGGATACTGACCGTCGCCGCGACCAGCCTACTGGGCACTCTGGCCAGTGTTGCCGCCCCTTCACAGTCTCTCCCAAAGAGCCTGCCTGCTCCACTGACCTACGAAAAAGCGATCTTGCCGCTCTTTGCCACGCGGTGCCTGGGCTGTCATGGCGCGGGCAAGGCGCAGGCGGGACTGGATCTACGGACACTCGGCGGGCTGCTTCAGGGCGGCGCATCAGGAAAGGTCGTTCGATTAGATCACCCCGAAAAAAGCGCGCTCTATGAAGCACTCGCCTCGGGACGCATGCCACCGTCGCCGCAAAAACTGACTCGCACGGAAACTCTGCGTGTGCTGAGCTGGATTCGGGGCGGGGCAAAGGGGGCGAGCGAGGGCGGTGGGCACTGGGCATTTCGCCCACCCGTGTCGCCCACCGTTCCCACGGTCTTGGGGGCGGAAAATCCCATTGATGCTTTTCTACTAACAGAACTCCAGAAAAAAGGCCTTGGTTTCTCCCCCGAGGCGGACAAGCGCACGCTTCTGCGCCGTGTGACCTATGACTTGATTGGTTTGCCACCGACTCCCGCGGAACTGGAGGCGTTTATCAACGATCCAGCCCCGAATGCCTACGCCAAGATCGTGGATCGCCTTCTCGCCGACCCGCGCTACGGCGAGCGCTGGGCACGGCGCTGGCTGGATACAGCGGGCTACGCCGACAGCGAGGGAGTGTTACAGGAGGACCGCGAGCGCCCAAATGCCTGGCGCTACCGGGACTATGTCATTAAGAGCTTTAACGCCGACAAGCCCTACGACAGGTTCTTAAAAGAGCAGATCGCGGGCGATGAGATTTCGGACTTTCGCAACGTGAAAAAATGGACGCCTGAGGTTGAGGAGCTGGTGACGGCGACGGGCTTCCTGCGCACTGCCGTGGATGCCACGCGCGATGATTTTAACGAGCACCAGTTCACGGAGTACCAGTACCGGATGCTCCACGACACGCAGACCATTCTTGTCTCCTCGACGCTTGGGGTGACGCTCCAGTGTGCCCGCTGCCACGATCACAAGTACGAGCCGCTCAGCCAGAGGGACTACTACCGGATTCAGGCGGCACTGACGGGTGCGATTCGTCCCAAGGGCAAGCTGCTTCCCACCAACCGCCGCCAGATTGTCGCCGCGACTGCCGCGGAGCAGGTGCAGGCCGCCGCCGTGAATGCGGCAGTGGACACCGCGCTTAAGGCACTTGCGGCGCAGGAGGCCGCGCTTCTGACGGAGTTTCGCGCCAAGACCAAGGCACAGACGCCGGTGGCGGAGCTGCGCGCCGCCTACCCGGAGTGCGGCAAGCGTCTTGATGAACTCGCTGCTCTGCGCGCCGCCGAGACGAAAAAACGGGTTGCTCTCACTGAGATTCGTGCACTCTACGACCAGGATGCCAGCCCGCCCCCCACACCCTTGCTGCTGCGTGGCGAGTACCAGAAGCCAGGCGAGGAGATCGAGCCAGGTATTCCCACGATCCTTGCGGATCCTAAACAGGCCTTTGTGGTTCCCAAAGCTGCCTCCGGCGCACCCAGCACCGGCCGACGGACGGCGCTGGCGGAATGGATCACGAGCCCCACGAACCCGCTCACGGCACGGGTGATAGTGAATCGCCTCTGGTCGTCGCACTTTGGGGTGGGGATTGTGGCGAGCCTCGACAATTTCGGGCGCTCCGGCAAGTCGCCAAGCAACCCGCAGCTCTTGGACTGGCTCGCCTCCGATTTAGTGGCAGGGGGCTGGAAGCTCAAGCGCCTGCAGCGACTGATGGTGCTCAGCAGCG